>NZ_DASRBZ010000099.1:0-7819 GCF_035653355.1 Mycobacterium sp.
AACGCGGACGCGTCGAGACCACGCTCAGTCAGCACCGCGGCGGCGGTGGTACTGAGCAGCTGGGCCAGGTCGGCGGGGGTCACGAACGTCCATCCTATGGTCTGCGGCGGTCACGACCCGAATCCGCCGATGCCCGGCGGCTGCCGGGATGCGCTAGTCTGGCGGAGCCCAATGGCGCAGCATTTCCAGTGTGCGCCCCCGTAGCTCAGGGGATAGAGCGTCTGCCTCCGGAGCAGAAGGCCGCAGGTTCGAATCCTGCCGGGGGCACAGCCCTTACCTGCGCTGATCCCATTCCGGGTCACCCCAAACGTTCGAATCTGTTCTGTGGTGCGCAGACCGCCAAGCGATCTAAGTGCGCCGGTCGACCCGCTCCCGCGCTGGCGGTGGTTGCCTTGCGCTCATCGGCCCCGCCAGGCGAGCGCGTTTACGCGCCGTCAGTGCCCTGGCGCTTGGCCGCCACCGGACTGACCGACAGCGCCGTTGAGGCCGCCGATGAGCGTCTGTAGCTGTTTTTGTGCGTCCGACGGTGACGGAGTTGCTGGAGCGGGCGAGTCCGTCTTCTGCCAGGGTTGGCAGCCGTCCGTCTTGAATGCCTTGTCGCTCGGGTCGATCTGCACCACTTGCGGCTTTTTGGACATTGCGTTGTCAACTATGTCCTTGCCGTTCGGTCCGCCCAGCCGCTTCCAGTAGCACGTGCCTTTCCCGATAGGTCCCGCAGTGCTGTACGTCCCCGGTGCGATCTCGGTTCCCACCGCAAACGTGCCATCGTGATCAATGCCGGTCTTAGCGCCAGGTCCAGGCGGCGGCGCAGCGTTATCGGGCTTGGGCGCGGGCCCCGGTGGCGGCGCGGCGTTATGGGTCGCCGGGGCCGGCCCGGGTGGCGGCGCAGCGTTATGGGTCGTCGGGGCGGGCCCAGGCGGTGATCCAGCGTTATGGGTCGCCGGGGCCGGCCCAGGTGGCGGCCCAGCGCTGTGGGTTGTCGGCGCAGGCCCGGGCGGTGGCCCCGGGTTATGCGGATCGGCGCTGGCGATCCCCGCAGATCCTCCGCACGCCGCCAGAACGAGCGTCGCGGCGAAAATCGCTGTCTTCTTCGACCCCATCGGAAAGCACTTTCAGTCGGCTGCAGTTCGCGGTTTGTTCAAGTGCCTCAGCCCACGGCGCTTGCAACTACACGTTTCCATTGGTTCCGCCTGAATACGTCCGGGCCGCGCGGTCACAACGGCCATCAGGAGAACGGTCCCAGAACACGGCGGCAACCATGCGGATCAGAACGCTTTCGGCGTGTCGGGATCGTTGCTAAGATGCTAGCATCCTAGGGTGGCCGACGACGAGGTCAAGCAGTTCAACGTCTACCTGCCGCTCGGGCTGATCAAGCAGGTCAAACACCACGCCATCGAGGAGGGCCTGTCCCTGTCCGCCTTGGTCGCGGACGCGCTGCGCGGCTACCTCGACGCCCACGAGCAGAGACAGCAATCGAGCAGAAAGGAACCTTGAGATGGCGACCGACGGGATCGAAGCGGTGTTCTTGGAGACCCACAACTGGGGCAAGGCCGCCAAATTCTTCCAAGCGCTGGGTTTCGATTTGGAATTCGCGACCGACCACAACTCCGGGCAGCTCCGAAATGGCGAGGGACCTTATGTCTTCATCGCGGAAATTCCGCCGGACCGCGAGCCCCGAATGCAAGTCGTGCTCAAAGTGCCCGATGCCGGTGCTTTCGTTGCCGACCCGTCGCTCGACGTGGTGAAGCCGTTCGAGGACACCCATTTCGGCACCAGGGAGATGACCGTTCGTGACCCGGACGGGCGACTCTGGAGCCTGCAAGCTCCCGCAAAACGCTGAACGACATGGCAAAGCAACAAACCGAGGCGCCGGATGCCACCGCGGTGCGGGTGGCGCTCTGGCGCGCGATGCACGTGCAGGTCGACCCGCCGCCCCACGTCCTCGAGGACGACGTCGGCCTGCAGCTGGCGGCCCCAGACGACGGCTGGCGTCAGCGTCCGGACATGGACCCCCACGCTACGAGCGGTTTTCGGGCGGCCATTGTTGCCCGCGCTCGCTTTATCGAGGACCTGGTAACGGAACAAGCGGACCAAGGCGTCGCCCAGTACGTCATCTTAGGTGCCGGCCTGGACACCTTCGTCCAGCGCAGGACTGAAATCGCCTCACGGCTAAGGGTTTTCGAGGTGGACCAGCCTGGCCCCCAAGCCTGGAAGCGGCGGCGTTTGACCGAACTGGGCTACGGTATCCCCGACTGGCTGCGACTGGTGCCCGTCGATTTCGAAGCGGGCGAGCCCTGGTGGGAGCGTCTGGCCGCCGCCGGTTTCGATCCCAGACAGCCGGCGGTCGTCGTCTCCACCGGCGTCAGCATGTACCTCACCAAAGCCGCCAACTCGGCCACGCTGCGCCACCTCGCCAAGCTTGCACCCGGGTCGACGCTGGCCATGACCTTCCTACTCCCCCTCGAGCTCGTCGACGAGAAGGATCGCTTAGGCTTTCAGGCCAGCGAAAGAGGAGCGCGGTCCGCCGGAACTCCGTTCATCAGCTTCTATACCCCAACGGAAATGCTGGCGTTGGCCCGCGACGCGGGTTTTCAAGACGCCCGGCATGTTTCGGGCGCTCTGCTTTCGGAACGCTACTTCGCCGAACGCGGCAACGGCCTGCGCCCGTCAAGTGGAGAAGACATCCTGGTCGCCACTACTTGAGCGTCGCTCTACCGGGTTGCGTTACCTCAACGCGCACCTGCGCCCACGAGTTGTTGGCGTATCCCCTTGGATTCCATAGTGCTTTCGCCGATTGGGGTTGCGTCGCTCCGGTGGTGTCCCAGGCGCGGGCGGTCACGGCGAGCGGTCCCGGTTCGGTGTCCACGGTTAGCGACCAGTGCCGCCAGGCCCACGGGCTTCGCGCAGGCTCCAGTTTCGCTTGGCGCCAGCTGCGGCCCTTATCGAGCGACACCTCCACCCGGGCAACGCCGGCGCCCTCTCCGGCCAACGCATATCCGCGGATGTTCAGCGGACCCGCAGGGACTTGAGCACCGTCGTCCGGAACCAGGATGTCGCAATTCAGCGCCACGGAGGACAGCGAGCGGCCCGCCAACGGTCCGGCGGTGTGCGGGTCGCTGTCGGCGGGCAAGATCCGGTAGGCGACTGCCTGAAAGTAGTTCTGCGACGGTTCCTTTTGCACGGTAATGGCATCGACCCACTTGACGCTGCGGGCCCCGACGTATCCGGGCACGACTACCCGCACCGGGCCGCCGTGGATTCGCGGCAGCGCATGGCCGTTCATCTCCCACGCCAGCAGGACTTCCTCCGACATGGCTTTCGCCAGCGGAACAGAGCCACCAAACTGTTGGGCCGGTACAGCCAGCGGCGACACATCCGGACCAGTAAATGCGACGTGCAAGTCGTCATCACGGCGCGCTCCAGCGGCAGCCAGCACGTCGGCTAGCCGCACCCCAGACCACTCTGCGGTCGAGATCGCGCCGGAGCCCCACAGGTCCTCGCCGACTATCGCCCGAATCTCGTTGAGTCGTGACCGCCGATTGCCTGCGCATTGCAGTGTCGCGATCACGGTCCGGGTAGCAAATCTGCTTGTTAGCTCCGCCAGGCTCACGCTGAGCGGCTGACTCACCAGCCCGTTGACCTCCAGCCGCCATTCGCGGACCGGTATCTGGGGAACGGGACCGTGATTGCGGCAATAAAAGACGTCCAGTGGCGTGATCTCGTTGCGGGCCAACGCCGAGCCAGGCGGTTCGGCATTGAATGGCGATTGCGTGTGGACAATCATCGCCGGGCTCTTTCCCCACATCAGTCCCGGCTTCCCTCGGTCTCGTGCACGGCGGCAATGGCCTTATCGTGCGGCCTGGCTCTAGTTCGCGCCAATTTGCACTATCCCAGGTTCGGTGGTGGCCCGTATAGGAAGATGGGGCTCACGCTGTCTTCGAAAATCTGCGGTAGGACGCTGTGAGCTAAATGTCAGCAATCACGTCGGCGACGCGGCGGAGCTGGGCCAGATCGGAATTCGTTGGGATGAGCTGGATTTCGTCGGTACCGACCGCTTCGAACTTTCGCAGCACCGCAACCAGCTCGTCTTCGCCGCCGGCAAAACCGGTCGTCGGCGCCATCGCGTCGACATACTCGGCCGGTATCCAATTCATGTAGCGCCGAAGGTGGCGATGCACCTGTGCTCGGGCGTCCTCGCGGGATCCGATCGCAAACCAGAACGATGTCGCCAGGCGCGGTTTGGGCTTGCCGGCCTCAGCCCACGCCGCCCGCGCCACGTCGAACAGCTCATTTTGCTTGACGACGTCGAGATCCAGTGTGGTGCCGGCAAGCCCGTCAGCCCAAGCAGCGGCGTTGCGAATCGTCTTGGGTCCCATGGTGCCGACGAGCAGCGGAGGGCCACCGCGCTGGACCGGTGCTGGTCCCACCGGAAGCGTCGACCCCGTGATGTTCTCGCCCGCCCACACGCGTTTTATCACCGCCACACGCTCGGCCATGTCGCGGATTGTCTGCGTGCTCAGGTCAGCGCCGACCGCCTGATAGTCCTCGTGTCGGCCGCCCACGCCGAGGCCCACGGTGAGCCGTCCGCCACACAGCATGTCCCCGGTCGCCAGCGCCTTGGCGAGCATTACCGGGTCATGCAGCTGGGGCACGATCACCGTCGTCACCAGCCGTACCCGATCGGTCCAGGCAGCCAGGGCCCCCAGCAGGGTCAACGTTTCGGGATTGCCGAAGGCGATGCGCTCGCCCCAGCACAACGAGGAAAACGGGCCTTCGTCGATCGCGTGCGCCCAGTCCCGCAGCACGACGGCATCCAAGTCCGGTTCCATCACCGGCATGGTCATTGCGATGTGCACGACGGGATTGTGGCATGCGAGCAAGCGACCCCTTTTAACGTGGCAGCATGTTCACGTGGCCATCACCACAACTTCCATCGCGCACGTCCGGCTGACTGTCACCGATATCGAGCGCTCGCGACAGTTCTACGAAAGCGTTTTTGGTTGGCCGATTTTGCTGGAACTGCCTGACAACGCAGACGCGGCCACCCGCAAACAGCTGAGCTTCCTGTTCGGCGGTGTCATCTACGACCTGGGTGGGGCGCTGATTGGGCTGCGGCCGGTTGCCACCGGCACCTTCGACGAGGACCGCGTCGGGCTGGACCACATCGCCTTCCGCACGGGCAGTAAAGCCGAATTGGACGAAGCCGCTAGGCATCTCGAACAGCTCGGCATCAACCACGAGCCGGTCAAGGACATCGGGCCGTCCTACATCCTCGAGTTTCGCGACCCCGACAACATCGCGTTGGAGCTCACCGCACCCAAGTAATGCCCCGACGCCTGCCGCGCGAGCGGGCGCAGAATGCCAGCGTTCACGGCGTGTCGGTGTACAGACACGCCCGCTCGCGCAAGGTGGAAGAGAGTGGTTGACTGGCAAGAGCCATGAGTATCAGTTTCAACCACACCATCGTCGCGGCCCGCGACAAGAAAGAATCCGCGCAGTTTCTGACCGAGCTGTTCGGGCTACCCGACCCGGCCCCGGTGGGCCGGTTCATGGCCGTCACCCTCGAACACGGCGCCACCCTGGACTACGCCGATGCGCCCGACGGCGAGGAGATCAGGCCGCAACACTACGCATTCCTTGTTTCCGACGACGACTTCGACGCGATCTACGGCAGGATCTCGTCGCGCGGCATGGAACACTGGGCCGACCCACGCGGGGAACGCCCCGGGGAAATCAACCACAACCACGGTGGTCGCGGGGTGTACTTCCGCGATCCGTGCGGTCACCACCTCGAGATCCTCACCCGCCCCTACGGCTCGGGCGGCTGATCAGCCGGCGCTGCGCGGACCGTGCCGCTTGCTCTCCTGAGCGCGGTAATCGTCGGCGAGTTGCTTGACGTGCTTGGGCAGAGCGCCCGCGGCCACGTCGGCCAAAGTTGTTTCCTCCAATACCGAACGCATGCTCGCTCGCAGCGCCCGCCAGACGTCTGTCAGCGCCACCGTAGGCCCGGAATAAGGCAGGTCGCCCAACCCGATATCGCGCACACTGGCCAGCGGCCCGTCGATGCAGCGCAACACATCGGCGATGCTGATCTCGGTGCCGGGCCTGGCCAATTCATATCCGCCGTCGCGGCCGCGGTGGCTTCGGACAAGGCGGTCGGTGCGCAAATCGGAGAGGATGTCGACCAGAAACTGTGACGGTATGCCCTGGGCGTGCGCCAGTTCGTCGGTCTTGATCAGCTGGCCGCTGTCGACGGCGGCGAGCTGGATCATCGCCCGAACGGCGTATTCCGCCTTGGCCGACATGCGCACCCTGTGATTCTGCCACCGGCGGAGCGGCGCTATCCGGTGACGGCCAAGACCGCGTCGGCGTGCTCGGGCCGGCACACCAGGATGTCTGGAAGCAGCGGATCGGCCTGGTTGTACGCCAGCGCCGAGCCGTCGATGCGGGAAGTGTGCAGGCCGGCGGCGCGGGCTACCGCGACCGGTGCAGCCGAGTCCCATTCGTATTGCCCGCCGGCGTGGACGTAGACGTCGACCAGTCCCTGGATGATCGCGGCGACTTTCGCGCCCGCCGAGCCCAGCTCCACAAGCGTGCCGGCGAGTTGTTCTTGCACCCGCAGCGCGATCGCGGGCGGGCGGGTGCGTGACACCACGATGCGCGGCCGGCCAGCGTGTGCCGGCGGCGTCGTGACCTTCGGTGTGGCCAGCGTCGTCCTCTGCGCCGGCAGGGCAACCGCGCCGGCGACCAGTTCCCCGGACTCCCACAGCGCCACATGCACTGCCCAGTCCACACGGCCCAACTCCGAAAACTCCCGTGTGCCGTCCAACGGGTCGACGATCCACACCCGCTCGGCCCCTAACCGCACCGCGTCGTCGTCGCCTTCTTCGGACAGCACCGCATCCCCTGGCCGCTCGCTTGCCAGTGCCTCCATCAAGAAGTCGTGAGACCGCTTGTCGCCCGCGGCTTTTCGTTCGGCCGGGGACGCGTCGGCCAGCTCCTGGCGCACCGTCAACAGCAGCTCTCCCGCCTGGGTGGCCAACCGGGCGGCCAGCTCGTGATCGGTCACCGCCGCGACTCGATCAGGTCAATGACGTCCTGGGCCAGCTCGTCGAGGCTGCGGTCCGGAGTGAGCCGCAGGTCTGGATTCCTGGGCCGCTGGTAGGGACTGTCAATGCCGGTGAAATGCGTGATCTCGCCCGCGCGGGCTTTGGCGTAGAGGCCTTTGGGATCGCGCCTTTCGCAGTCCTCCAGTGGGGTGTCGCAGAAGACCTCGAAAAAGTCGATGCCCGCGTCGGCGTGCACCCGGCGAGCGAGCTCGCGGTGCTCTTCCAGCGGGCTGATCGCCGGCACCAGCACGGTCTGGCCGCAATCGGCCAGCAGTACCGCCACATGGGCTAGCCGACGCAGGTTTTCCGCCCGGTCGGCCATAGAAAACCCCAAGTCGGCGTTGAGGCCATGTCGCAGGTTGTCACCGTCGAGAACGTAAGCAGCAACGCCCTTTTCAAGCAGCTTGCGCTCGACCAGCATGGCCACCGACGACTTGCCCGCTCCGGACAGGCCGGTGAACCACACGGTGCGCCCGCGTCCGGTGAGCCGGTCGTCGGCGGTCACCAACGACTTGTGCCGTACGGTGTTCGGGCTTGGTGTGCGGGCCGAGAAGTCGCGCAACACCATGCCGGCAGCCACAGTGCCGTTGGTAACGGGATCGATGAGGATGAAAGACCCTGTGCTGGTGTTGCGGGTGTACTCGTCGAGCAGCAGAGGTACCGGGGTACGCAGCGTGATGCGGCCAAGTTCGTTGAGCCTCAACGCTGTC
>NZ_DASRBZ010000100.1:0-6608 GCF_035653355.1 Mycobacterium sp.
GCCATCCTCGCTATCACCCGTCCCGAAAACCGTTGCCGCTCGGCAATGTCCCGCTGCGCGGCGCGCATCAACGTCGACATCGCCAGCCCATGCTCAGCAGCCAGCGCCCAGCACACCGCAAGTCGCTCCCAGTGCGCCGGCATCGCCGAGGACCGGGCAGCGCTTCGCAGGCCGGCGGCGACGTCGGCACCTAATCGGGCATGCGCCGCGACCGCCTGGAAGCAGTCGGCGACCGTGCCGTCGGTTTCCTCGGCGGCGACAGCGAAGGCGCGCACCGGATGAGCTCCCGCGCGCAATTCGCCGACCAGGACATCGATCGCGGATTCCAGCGACCGGCTCTCCGCGACAGCGCGCCGGCTGCGCAGACGCCGGCGGCAGCGCACTCCCACGGTTGCCGCCAGCACCGCGGCAGCGAGAACCGTAGTCAGCGGCAGCAATAGGGCGGACGCAAGCGCAGCGCATCCGGTAGCCCAGCCCGCCCAGCTTCCACGGGCCACCGTCACCCGTCGCGGGCTCGGCGCGGCGGGCATGAGCCGGCGTCGCGGCGACGGCAACACCGCCAGCGCGAGCGCGAGCATCAACGCAGCAGCCGCCGGGTTGTTCATGTCGAGATCCGGCTGTGCAGCAGGCGCCGCAGATCGTCTGCCCCGTCGGTCAGTCCGCGGTCGGCGTGCCAGGCCGTCGCGACATCGACTCGCCCGCTGTTGGTTTGCCGCAGGACCGCGATCTCGCTCAGCCGGCGGCGGCCGGCCCGGTCCCGACCGACGTGCAGCAGCACTTGGACCGCCGCGGCGAGCTGGCTATGCAGCGCGGCACGATCGAGGCCGCCCACAGCGGCCAAGGCTTCCAATCGGGCCGGTACCTCGCCGGGGCTGTTGGCGTGCACTGTGCCAGCGCCCCCGTCGTGGCCGGTGTTCAGCGCCGCCAGCAGATCCACCACTTCGGCGCCTCTGACCTCACCGACCACGATGCGGTCAGGCCGCATCCGCAAGGCCTGCCGCACCAGTTGGCGTACGGTCACTTCGCCCACGCCTTCGACGTTGGCGTGCCGTGCGACCAGCTTCACCAGATGCGGATGCCTGGGCGCCAGCTCGGCGGCGTCTTCGACGCAGACGATCCGCTCGTCGGGCGACACCGCGCCCAACATCGCTGCCAGTAGAGTCGTTTTGCCCGCGCCCGTACCGCCAGACACCAGAAACGCCAGCCGGGCGGCAAGGACATCGGCGAGCAGTTCGGCTGCCTGCGGCGCGATCGCGCCCGCCGCGCTCAGCGCCGCCAAATCCTGAGTAGCCGGGCGCAGCACGCGCAACGACAGGCAAGTCCCTCCAGCGGCGACGGGCGGCAGGACCGCATGCAGCCGCACCGCGAAACCCCCGGTGCCAAGACCCGTCAACTGGCCGTCCACCCACGGTTGCGCGTCGTCGAGACGACGGCCGGCGGCCAGCGCCAACCGCTGGGCCAGGCGCCGCACCGCCGCATCGTCGACGAACCGAATCTCGGTGCGCCGCAAGCCGTTGCCATCGTCGACCCAGACCGCATCCGGCGCGGTCACTAGGACGTCGGTGGTGCCGTCGGCGCACAGCAGTGGCTCGAGGATGCCGGCACCGGTGAGCTCGGTCTGCAACACCCGCAGGTTCGACAGCACCTCGGTATCACCAAGCACCCCACCGGATTCGGCCCGAATCGCGGCGGCCACCACGTTCGGCCGCAGCGGCACGGCTTCCGCAGCCAACCGCTCACGCACGCGTTCGATCAGGGAACCGCTCACGCTGCCCTGCCTTCTGGCTCGGCCGGCCGACTGGGCAACACGGCAAGCACCCGGTGGGCGGCACCCGCTAACGCGGACCGGCGCCGCAACCGAAGTCCGCCATGTTCGAGTCGCTCAGCGATTCGGGGTTCGGCTCTCATCGACGCCAACAGCGGCACGGCGGCGACAGCCGCGACTTCCGCCGCGCGCAGCCCGCCCGGCGACGGCCCACGCGCGACCAGCCCGACGTTGGGGTTGATCGTGGACAGCACTGGGGCGATCGTCGCGGTAGCTGCGCATGCCGGTACATCGCACGGGCTGATGACGACCACCAGATCTGCTGACTGCAAAGCGGTTTCGCATGCGTCAGTTAACCGGCGCGCGACATCACAGATCACGGTTACGCCGCCGCGGCGGCCGGCGTCGATGACGGCGTCGACCGGCCCGGGATCCAGTTCACACCCGCTGCGGGTGCCCGAGAGCATGCTGATGCGGCGGCGCCGCGGCAGGGCTTCGCGCAGCGCTGACCAGTCCAGCCGCCCGCCCTGGACCGCCAGGTCGGGCCAGCGCAGGCCCGGCGCCTCCTCGCAGCCCAGCAGCAGATCTATGCCGCCGCTCCAGGGATCGAGATCGATCAGCAGCGCGTTGTCCGCAGCCAGCGCCAGCGCCGCGGCGAATACCGATGCGCCGCCTCCGCCCCGCCCGCCGATGACGGCAACGACCCCCCCGCGCAGCTGTTGGTCATTCGTCGACTCTGCGGCGTCGGCAAGTTCACGCACCAACTCGCGCTCCTGCGCGGGCAGCGCGAGGACGTGCTGGGCGCCCACTGCTATTCCCGCCGCCCACATCGACGCCGCGGGCTCGGAGCCGGTCAGTACGACGACATGCGAGCGCCGTGGCAGCGCCTGCTGCCCGCAGCGGCCGGCCGCCGCCTCGTCGAGCACCACAGCGGCAGCTGCCGACCAAGTCTTTTTGTTCAGCGCAGCCGGGCCTCTCACATGAACCACCCGCACGCCGACCGCGGCGGCGACTCGATCGAGTTCGTCGCGCAATGCCGGTTCATCGACCACGGCCAGCACGCCGGCTCGGCCGGGCGATCCCATCAGACTTCGAGTGGAGCTCACTCACTTACCCTGGCGGCCCGTCGCCCGGAACCGCCAGTCCCCCAGCGCAATTTGTGGACAGGGGCTGATCTGTGCATAACTCCGCTCGGCGATCACCATTCCGGCGTCAGCGCGAAAACCAAATAGGCGACAGACGACGCGGCTCGAGAAGGCCACTGGCGGAAGGATTAACCCCGGAAAAGGGACGACCCCCGCCAGGGGGGGAGGAGGCGAGGGTCGTCGTGTATCAGCCCCGGGGGGTCGGGCTGATACACCCTCGGCACAGGCCGAGTACTGCTTACTATACACGCGACAGTCCCCGCGGGCGCAAGTGCTGCTTGCAAGAGAAAGCAGAACACCCTAGTAATTTCAGGTTGACGATCATCGCCACCGCAGCCGCCGCAGCGGCGCGTGAGCCGGTCTTTATCCACACCTTCGCGGCATGTCAGGCGATCGCCCTATGCTGGGCCGGTGACCGTCGCCAATTCGGCCGCACCGCAGCAAACCTCTCAGCAAGCACCGGCGCACGCTGATTCCCAGCCGCGCACTGCAGCGTTTTTCGACCTCGACAAGACGGTCATCGCCAAGTCCAGCACGCTGGCGTTCAGTAAAGCCTTCTTCGATCAAGGTCTGATCAACCGCCGCGCGGTGCTCAAGTCCAGCTACGCCCAGTTCCTCTACCTGCTCTCGGGCGCCGACCATGACCAGATGGACCGGATGCGTGTCCACCTGACGAACATGTGCGCCGGCTGGGACGTGGAGCAGGTCAAGTCGATCGTCAACGAGACACTGCACGACATCGTCACTCCGCTGGTTTTTGCCGAAGCCGCCGACCTCATCGCCGGCCACAAGCTGTGCGGCCGTGACGTGGTAGTGGTGTCGGCGTCCGGCGAGGAGCTCGTGGCACCCATCGCCCGGGCCCTGGGCGCAACGCACGCGATGGCGACCCGGATGGTGGTCGAAGACGGCAGATACACCGGCGAGATTGCGTTCTACTGCTACGGCGAAGGCAAGGTGCAGGCGATCCGGGAGCTGGCAGCGCGCGAGGGATACGCGCTCGAGCACTGCTACGCATACTCCGACTCGATCACCGATCTGCCGATGCTCCAGACGGTTGGTCACCCGAGTGTGGTCAACCCGGACCGGGCGCTGCGTAAGGAGGCGATCGCCCGCGGCTGGCCGGTGCTGACGTTCTCGCGCCCGGTGTCGCTACGTGACCGCATCCCGGCGCCGTCGAGCGCTGCCGTCGCCGCGACAGCCGCGGTGGGCGTAAGCGCGCTGGCGGCCGGAGCACTCACCTATTCGCTGCTGCGCCGCTTAGCCTTCTAGCCGCCAGCAAACATCGAGGCTGCCGCTGTGACGGGTCGCCGACATTTGGCTCTTGATGTGATAGGGGTCACGTAGTACAAAGGAGTGACGGAAGCCCGGTGAGGCCAAGGTCGATTCGGAAGAGAAGAATCGATCTCCCGATCCGGGCGGCCCAGCACGGATACCGGCACCCACGCGGAGCCACAGCCGCGATAATGGCAGAAGTGTTGCGGGCCTGCGTAATTGCGAAGAGTGAACGGTGTCGACGGCCCTTTGGGTGGGGCTGCAGCCGATCGCTTCGCAAGATCGCCGAGGCCAACCCACGCAACCCAAAGTTGCACGCTTGGTAACCGAGTTCCGTGCTAGCGGGCGGCGCGCCGAAGACCTTCGGATCGTCGCCCGCTTCACATGTGTTGAGGGCTTTTCGTCGCCTTCCCGGCTAACTACCCGACAAGGCGTCGGCGATCGCCAGTGCCTCGCGTGCGCCGTCATGCAATGCGCGGCAGCACAACACCAACCAGCGCGCGATGCCTTCGGATGTGCCGGTGGCGAAGTCCTGTGCCGCCTGGCGATAGTCGGCGGCGCGCCGCATCCAATACACCTCCGGCACGCCGAGCCCATGGGGATCGAGCCCGGTGGCAATAGTTACCAGCCGCGACACCGCGCGAGCCACCACGCCGTCCGCGCTGCCGAACGGGGCGAGCGTCAACAGCTCACCATGCGCGACCGCGGCCACCACCGGCGCCGGGGCTTGGGTGCCGCCACTGACCAATTCCGCGAGCAGCTCGAGACGCGGCGCGATGTCCGCGTCCGCGCGCGGCCGCCCCAGCCGTTCGTCGTCAACCCGACCGGCGGCCGCCAGCATGTGCAGTCGAGCCAGTGCCTGCAGCGGTGCGCGTTGCCACACCGCCACCAGGGTGGTCTCGCCGCCCTCCAGCGCTTGGGCCACCCGCAGCGCCCCGGCGAATACGGGGTCGGCGGCAGCAGAGTCGTCCATTTTCAAAGGCCCGCCGTCGATTACCGACGAAGCCCGCGCCGACCGCAGTGCCGCCTCCGCGGCGGTCACCGGCCAGCGCCGCAGGTTGGCCCGGTGCCGGTGCGCCCGGCCGAGCGCATCGCGTGCCTGGTCGCTGGCCGCGGCGACGCCGGGCAGCTCCAGCAGCGGAGCCAGCGGGTCCGTCAATTGCGCCGCTCCTCCTCATCGCTTCGCTCTGCATCGTCGCCGGCGCGGGTCACGGGATGCCAACACTAGCGGCGATCGCAAGCGCGGCGAAGCCGGGTGCAGCGGGTCGCCGCCATTGGACCTAGCGCGTCGCTGCGCCGGGTATAGCGGCCAGCAGCTCGCGGGTGTAGTCGTGGTGGGGTCGGGTGAATACGTCTTCGGTCGCTGCGTGCTCGACAACTCGGCCGGCGCGCATCACTACAACCTCGTCGGCGATCTGCCGTATCACCGCAAGATCATGGCTGATGAACACATAGGTCAGGCCGAGGCGGGCCTGCAGATCGGCGAGTAGGTCCAGTATCTGGGCCTGCACCACGACGTCGAGGGCCGAGACGGCCTCGTCGCAGACCAGCACCTCGGGGCGCAGTGCCAGCGCCCGGGCGATCGCGACTCGCTGACGTTGACCACCCGACAGTTCGCGCGGCGTCCGGCCCAGAAGCGGCGGCGGCAACGCCACCTGGTCAGCCAGCTCGCGCACGGCCTTGGCGCGTTGACGACGGTCACCGATGCGGTGGATGCGCAACGGTTCCTCGATGGCCCGGAACACCGAGTACATGGGATCCAGACTGCTGTAAGGATTTTGGAACACCGGCTGCACCCGTCGGCGAAACATGAATGCCTGGCGTCGATCCAGTGTGCTGATGTCTTGGCCGTCGAAAAGCACTGTGCCTGACGTTGGTTCCAGCAGGCCAAGCACCATTCGCGCCAGAGTGGACTTTCCCGAACCGGATTCGCCGGCGATCCCCAGTGTCGTAGCTCGCCGCAGTCGAAACGACACCGCGTCAACGGCGCGGAACTCCGCATGCCGCCACGGTGCCCCGCGCGAAACCCGGTAGGTTTTGGTCAACTCGGTGGCGACCACCACGTCGTCCCGGGATGACGGGACGCGTTTGATCGGGGGGCGAATTGACGGAGCGGCGGCTATCAACCGCTGGGTGTACTCGTGTCGCGGCTTGGCCAGAATTGCCTGTGCGGCACCGGATTCAACGACGAAGCCTCGGTGCATGACGACAACGTGCTGGGCCCGTTCAGCGGCCAGCGCCAGGTCATGGGTGATCAGCAGAACCGCGGTGCCTAGTTCACTCGTGAGCCGCTGCAGATGGTCGAGGACCCGCCGCTGCACAGTAACGTCGAGCGCGGAGGTCGGCTCGTCGGCGATCAGCAACCGCGGCCGTCCGGCCAGCCCGATCGCGATCAGTGCGCGCTGGCACATGCCGCCGGACAGCTG
>NZ_DASRBZ010000101.1:0-2404 GCF_035653355.1 Mycobacterium sp.
GGATGAGCGAGATGATGGCCGTGCGCACCCGATTCTTCGACGACTTCTTCACCGACGCCGCCGCGCGCGGCATCCGTCAGGCAGTCATCTTGGCGTCCGGTCTCGATGCCCGGGCCTACCGGTTGCCGTGGCCGGCCGGAACCACCGTGTACGAGATCGACCAGCCGAAGGTTCTCGAGTTCAAGACCGAGACCATGGCTGATCTCGGTGCTACGCCGACCGCCGACCGCCGCGCGGTCGCCGTCGATCTGCGCCACGACTGGCCGACCGCGCTGAAAGGCGCGGGTTTCGACCCCACTCAACCGGCGGCGTGGAGTGCCGAGGGCTTGCTGCCGTTTTTGCCGCCCGACGCCCAGGATCGGCTGCTGGACAACGTCACTGCGCTCAGCGCCGCGCACAGCCGGTTGGCCACCGAGAACATGGCCAACGCGGGCCAGGCCGTGCCGATGATCGTCGACCGGATGCGAGAGGTCACCGAGCGCTGGCAGCAGCATGGCTTCGACGTGGAGATGACTGATTTGTGGTATCCCGGTGAGCGTCAGGACGTGGTGGACTATCTGAATTCCCATGGCTGGGAAGCGACCGCTACGAGGGCTGCTGATCTGTTTGTCGCTCATGGTTTTTCGGTGCAAACGGCGGACGAGGACCAGCAGGCGGCGTTCGGGTCGCTGGCCTACGTCACTGCGACCCGCGGATAGCCGCGCGCCCCTCGAACCAGCGTGCCGGGTTCATTAGCGGGCCGTCGCGGTGCCGGGTCAGCGGGTAACAGCAGAGCCCGAGGGCGATCGCCGAGCAGTGGCCGATGCCGGTGAAGTTGGGATTGGCGACGAACCCGGCGCCGTAGTAGCCCACCAACCCCGCCAGGTAGACCCAGCGCCAGGGCGGTGCGAGGCGGTAGGTGAGCACCGCCATCACGCCGACCATGAAGTAGCTGACACCGACGTCGCGGACGTGCACCATCCGTTCCGGCTCCAGGTGACGCTCGATTGCCAGATACAACAGGCCCTCGCTGATATACGTCGCGACGACATGCGCGGTGAGACCGACTGCAAGCCAACGTAACTGGCCCAGCCATCGCTCGGCCGGGGCAACGAACAAGCTGAACAGCACCAGGCACGGTATCCATTTTCCGCCATCGATCCAGAACAGGCTGGCGAACAGCACGTAGAGCGGGTCGGTGCTCAGATGCGCAATGTTGGTGGAGCGGTGCACGAGCAAGGTATGCAGCTCGTGGCGGCTGAGGTGATGCTGGATGATTGTGGTGATCAGCAGGACAGCGAGCCACAGATACGTCAGCGGGGCGCTACGGACGAACCGCCATGCGGCAGTCAGCCCCGCTTTCGCGGCAATGCCGGGTGATGTCGACTGCCTCAACCCTTCGCCGCCCTGTGGCCGATGCGTATCCATCCCGAAGATAGGTCCTTGCTCAGTTATGACGTCCCGCGTATCGTATCGAGCTATTCCGAAACTCTGAGTAGCGTAATCGTCGGGAAGGATCGGGCTTGATGCGCAGCCGCTACGCCGGCCAACCGTTCACCACGCCCACCGCCGAGATCGCCGCCGCCCTACAGCAGGTCAGCATCCCGACCCTGCTGCTCTCGCTGGTCCATATCACCGGGGACCCGCGGTTCATCCGCGAAGTCAAGCCCGCCGGGATATTCCTCAACGAGGTCCAGGGCTTCATGTCCGAGGAGGACAAGGCCCGCGCACGCGCAACTGCGCTGCCGGTAATCACCGACTACCGCGACCGTGGCTGCCCCGAACCCGCGCCGCTGCCCCGCGAGCTAATCAAGGAAATGATGGACTGGGCCGTCTGCGAGACGGTGCCCGAGGACTATCTGCCCCTGCTGTTCGAGGAGCTGGACTTCGACGGCGTTGATCCGCGTCGCCCGGCGCCGCTGAAGCCCGAGCAGGCCGCAACCGTTCCGGTGATCGTCATCGGTTGCGGCGAGTCGGGCATTCTGGCTGGGATCCGGTTGAAGCAGGCCAACATTCCGTTCACGATCCTGGAGAAGAACGCCGGGCCAGGCGGAACCTGGTGGGAGAACACCTATCCCGGTGCGCGTGTCGACGTCGCCAACCACTTCTACTGCTACAGCTTCGAGCCCAGCAACGACTGGGCGCACTTCTTTGCCGAACAACCCGAGCTGCGAGCGTATTTCACCGCGGTCATGGACAGACACCAGCTCAGTGAGCACGTACGCTGGCAGACCGAGGTGCTTGCCGCCGACTGGAACGACGACGACGGCGTCTGGACGATCACCGCACGATCACACGACGGCCAGATCACCACCATGCGGGCCCGTGCTGTGATCACCGCGGTCGGGCAGCTGAACCGGCCCTACATACCCGACTTCGACGGTGCAGACAGCTTCCGCGGGCCGTCCTTTCATTCCGCGGCGTG
>NZ_DASRBZ010000102.1:0-4004 GCF_035653355.1 Mycobacterium sp.
CAGCACGTCCAGGTCACCCTCTTTGGGATCCTGCGGCAGGTAACCGATCTCGCTGCTGCGGGTTACTGATCCGGCGTATGGCTGGGTCTCTCCCGCGAGGATGCGCAGCGTGGTGGTCTTGCCGGCCCCGTTGCGTCCAACCAGCCCGATGCGGTCGCCTGGCTGGACGCGCAATGCGGGCCCGTCAGCGGAGAGCAAGATGCGCGCCCCAGCGCGGACCTCGAGGTCCGTTGCTGTGATCACGATCGGTCTCCTTGCTACAGGTCATCGGTAAACACCGGGGGCCGTTCCTCGGCCCGCGCGGCAACCGCTTCCTCGAAATTGGAGGTGAGCAGACGAACGAATAGCTGTCCGAGGCCTTCGGCCTGCATGTGCCCTTCCAGGCTAGCGGCGTCCAGTCCACTCCACAGTGTGCGCTTGGTCAACTCGATTCCCGGACGCGAGAACGCCGCGATCCGTTCGGCCAGCGCGTAGCAGGTGTCCAGCAGCTGCTCGTCGGGCACGCGATACGACGCCAGCCCGATGCGTTCGGCTTCTTCGGCGTCGACGTCGCGACCGGTCAGCATCAGCTCGAACGCCCGCGACGAGCCGATCGCCCGGGGCAGCAGATAGCTCAGCCCCAATTCGCTGGCGGTCAACCCGTTGTTGATGCCGGCGGCCCGGAAGTAGGCGCTGCTCGAGGCGACCCGGATGTCGGCGGCCAGCGCCAGGCATAACCCGCCTCCGATGGCGGCGCCGTTGACCGCGGCAATCACAGGCTGATGCAGCCGCCGCAGCCCCAGGATCACGTCGTCGAGCAGTTCCATGGAGCGCAGCGCGTAGGTCGGCCGGGTCAGCCCCTCGACATGCGGCACCTGCCCCGCCGACTTGTGGTCGGCACCCGACGAGAAGCCCCGGCCTGCGCCGGTCAACACGACGACCCGCACGGAATTGTCGTAAGTCACCTCGGCCAGAGCTTCTTTGAGCGGCACCATGACGTCGAAGGCCATCGAATTCATCCGCTCCGGCCGATTGAGGGTGATGAGCGCGACATGCGGCCGCGGGTGGTCAACGAGGACAAAGCCATTCTGGGGATTCACAAATTGCACGCTATCGCGTGCCAGCGATCAGACTTCGTCAGGTTTGGACTGCTCGGCGATAGCGGCGTCGACGTCGAAGGCCTTGACCTGCTGCACCAAGTCCTCCAGCGCGGCTGGCGGCAGAGCACCGGCCTGGTTGAACACCAGCTTGCCCTTCTTGAACGCCATCAATGTCGGGATGGCGCGGATTTGAGCGGCCGCTGCCAGTTGCTGCTCGGCCTCGGTGTCGACCTTGGCGTGCACGATGTCCGGGTGTTTCTCCGAGGACGCCTGGAATGTTGGCGCGAACTGGCGGCACGGCCCACACCAGGAGGCCCAAAAGTCGACGAGGACGATGTCGTTGTCGGTGATGGTGTCGTTGAAGTCTGCAGCGGTGAGGTCTCGAGTAGTCACCTGTTGACCAACGCTGTGAGCTGGCGCAATGTTCCCCGGTCTGCACAGTCGGCGGCGGCCACCCCCCTCTGGTGGCCGCCGCCGTCCATCGCCACCTCCAGCCAACCCCCCGTGACTGGGTTCGCCGTGCGTTTGGTGGCACCTACGATTATAGGTGAAGACATGTCGAGGTCTACATATATCGGTGATATTGAGCGCTGTGTGGTTGAATTTTCAGATGGCCCAGGGGACGAAGCGCCGAACCGCACCCCCGGTTCTCGATCCCGCCGCAGCTGCCAAAGTTGCCGAAACGCTGCAGGCGCTGGCTTCCCCGAACCGCCTGCGTATCCTGACCCGGCTGCGGCAATCACCTTGCTCGGTAACAGAATTATCGGCCGCGGTAGGAATGGAACAGCCCGCCGTCTCCCACCAGCTCCGGCTCTTGCGCAACGTTGGCCTGGTGGCCGGCGACCGCAGCGGGCGCAACATCGTCTACCGGCTCTACGACAGCCATGTCGCCGCTTTGCTGGAGGAAGCCATCTACCACATCGAGCACCTTCACGTCGGCGTCAGCGATACGTTTCCTCACCCGGTCGAGAGTTTGCACCCGGGATGGCGCGAAGGTCCGGGTCGGTCGGCTCGCCGCTGACCATTCGTGGCGCCGATCTGCGCCCCTCACAGGCCGAGCTGTGGCCCGCAAGCGGTTCAGCCCATCCACAGCTACCTCTCACCCGGGCGGCAGGAGATCATCAGCCAAACGGGTGATTGTGAGACTGGCCGCCGCCGCGCAGATCAGTCGCGGCGGCTACACGCTTGCGCAAAGCACACCAACGATCGGAGAACGCCGATGTGTGTTCCTTCGCGCACGGCAAGACTTGCTCAGTTCGCGATCTTCGCGGCCGCCGCGGCCAACGCGTTGTCGGTCGCCGCGTGCGGCACATCGAAGAGCCCGAGTAGCGAAACCACCGGCAAACCAACATCATCGGCACACCCGACGACCTCTGCGCCCACACCGGCGCCGCCACCCAACGAGGGCATCGGCAACGTCGAGGGCATGGTGTCGTCGGTGTCGGGCAACACAATTCACCTCCGGCTACGAACCGGGACCGCGACTGTGAACTTCTCACCGTCGACAACGGTCACCGAGGTCAGTTCGGCTCAGTTGACCGATGTCACGGTCGGTACTTGCGCCGACGTGGAGCCAACCCCAGAGACCGCTCAAGCCGCTGGCGGCGTCACCGCACAATCTGTGACGATCAGTCCGGCCGTCGACGGCAAGTGTCCGCCGCCCCCGACGGCGGCAAGGACGCCATCACCTACCTCCCCAGCTGCGCCCCCGGAGAAGTCAGGGTTTTACGGAATGGTCGGCTCTGTCTCAGGAAACACGGTCACGCTCACCACTACGGGCGGCAAAACGCCGCAGACCACAGTGACCGTCACCGACACGACGACATACGTCAAGCAGCTATCCAGCAATACCCAAGCGATCACCCAGGGCAAGTGTCTGGCGGCCCAGGGGCCCGACGACGGCGGCGTCGTGCAGGCGACAACGATCGAGCTTCAGGCCTGCCCACCGATGGGCCGCCCCCACCACCACATCCCGTTGCCTCACTTGCCTCACCACCACCATTAGGGGAGTCAGTACGATCGCGGCAGGCAACCACAGCCTTGGCTTCTGATTCGCGCCCCGGGTCTATCTGTTGAGTGCTACGAGATCTTCAGTCAGCGCTTCGTCAGCCAGGTCTTCGAGCTCTCTTGCTTTGGTCTCCGGTCCGAGCAGATAGCCGGCCAGCGTCAGCACCCACAGGCCGCCGAGCGCCAGGTAGGGCGTCTCTAACCCATACCGGGTAATAGCCCAGCCGACCGCCGTCGGAGCCGCGATGGACGCGATGCGGCCGCCGCCGACTGCGATTCCAAAGCCGGTGCCGCGCAATACTGTTGGGAAAAGCTCAGCGATGTAGGTGTCGCCGACGCCCCAGAGCCAGCCGAGGGTTGCGATCGCGATGGCGCCGAACACCTGATAATCGTGCAGCGAGTCGGAAGTGGCTGCTAGGACGGTTGCCACGACCTCGATGACTGCGGCGAGGATCGCCGAGGGTCGGCGACCGACCCAGTCAGCCAGGGCAGTCCCGAGGTAGGCGAAGACAGCTTGGAGCAGGAAGAACACCAGGGCGTAGCGAATTGCCTCGATGGGCGACGCGTGAAACTTCTTGACGATGTACGTCGTCAAAAACAGCGTCATACCCCAGTAGCCGACTGCGTTGGCGGTGTATATGAGCCAGCCGGCGATGAGACGTCGCCGCACCCCGGGCAGCTGCCAAAGCTGTGGCTTGGCAGCGCCCCGCTCGACTTTGGTCTGTACGTCGATGTAGCGCTGCGACTCGGTGATACCCCGTCGAACGAGAAACAAAAGGATCGCCGGGACGATCGCCACGATGAATGCCGATTGCCAGCCGAAGTGCGGGACTAAGGCCAACGCGACGCCTGCGGCGAGAACGTAGCCCAGCGAGAAGAGGGAAAAGATAACGCCCCCAACGCCGATGGCGCGGGTCT
>NZ_DASRBZ010000103.1:0-5871 GCF_035653355.1 Mycobacterium sp.
GGATTGGGAACGCCCGCGCGGCTGATCGGGCACTCGATGGGCGCGTTACATTCGTGGTGTCTGGCGGCGGAGTATCCCGAACTCGTGTCGGCGTTGGTGGTGGAGGATATGGCACCCGATTTCCGTGGCCGCACCACCGGGCCGTGGGAGCCGTGGCTGCATGCCCTTCCGGCCGAATTCGACGCTGCTGAACAGGTATTCGCGGAATTCGGACCTGTCGCAGGCCAGTACTTTCTGGACGCTTTCGACCGGACCGCAACCGGTTGGCGCCTGCACGGCCACGTCGAACGCTGGATCGAGATCGCCGCTGAGTGGGGCACCCGCGACTACTGGGAACAGTGGCAGGCGGTGCGCGTGCCGGCGCTGCTGATCGAGGCGGGTGACTCCGTCACACCTCCTGGTCAGATGCGAAAGATGCACGAGACCGGTTGTTGCACAGAGTATTTGCATGTACCCGAAGCAGGTCACCTTGTGCATGACGAGGCGCCGCAGGTGTACCGGCAAGCGGTCGAGTCGTTCCTACGGCGCGTCGCCCACTAGTGCATATCGGCCGTCGGTGGTTCGGGTAACCAGGCCATCGGCGAGCAGCGAATCCAGTGCGCGCTCACGCTGCTGGATGTCGCTCAACCACGCCACGTCCAACTCGGCCTTGGTAACAGGACAATCCTTGCCGCGCAACACGTCCAGTAGGCATCCGCGAACCTGACGGTCGGTCCCTGCGTAGCTTTGAACCTTTCGTGCCGGCCCCTCCGCGGGTGGATAGCCGGCTCGCCGCCACGCACACTCGGTCAGCGGACACAATCCGCAGCGCGGGCTCCTTGCGGTGCACACCGTGGCGCCCAACTCCATCAGCGCCGCCGAAAACCGGTGTGCCCGTTCGTCATCGGGCAGCAGTGCGGCCACGTCGGCGTGGTCGCGGATCATCGACGATGAGACGGCGGCGTCGGCGCGGCCATGCACAGCGCGAGCAACCACCCTCCGCACGTTGGTGTCGACCACGGGCACCGGCTGACGGTAGGCGAAGCACGCCACCGCCCGTGCGGTGTAGCCGCCCACTCCGGGCAATGTCAGCAGCGTCTCGACGTCATGAGGAACCACATCGTCGTGGTCTCGGGCGATCACGGTGGCGCACTCGTGCAGTCGCTTGGCGCGGCGCGGGTAGCCCAGCTTTCCCCAGGCGCGCAGCAGATCGGCCGGGCTGGCCGCCGCGGTCGCCGAGGGGGTGGGCCAGCGCGCCACCCAGTCCTGCCAGACCGGCGCTACCCGGGCCACTGGCGTCTGCTGCAGCATGAACTCGCTGACCAGTATCTGCCATGGGGTGACCTCTGGTCGCCGCCACGGCAGGTCGCGCCTTGCCCCCTCGTACCAGTCGAGCAGTTCGGTTGCCGGGATGTTCATCGGCGGGTACGGCAGAATATGCGGCATGCCCAATACCAATCCCGTAGCCGCATGGAAGGCACTCAAGGAGGGTAACGAGCGATTCGTCGCCGGCAAGCCCCAACACCCCAGCCAGAGCGCCGAGCACCGGGCCAAGCTGGCCGCCGCGCAGAACCCGACCGCCGTGGTGTTCGGCTGCGGCGACAGCCGGGTAGCCGCCGAGATCATCTTTGACCAGGGTCTCGGTGACACGTTCGTGGTGCGCACCGCCGGCCACGTCATCGACTCGGCCGTGCTGGGCTCGATTGAGTACGCGGTGTCGGTGCTCAACGTTCCGCTGATCGTCGTCCTGGGCCACGACAGCTGTGGCGCCGTCAAAGCCACGCTTTCCGCGCTCGACGACGGCGCGGTGCCGGGCGGCTATGTGCGCGACCTGGTGGAGCGGGTGGCGCCGTCGATCCTGCTGGGCCGCCGCGACGGGCTGACATCGGTTGACGAGTTCGAGGCACGCCATGTCCGCGAGACGGCCGCGCAACTTCTGGCCCGCTCCACCGCGATCGCCGAGCGGGTGGCTGCAGGCACGCTGGCGATCGCGTGCGTCACCTACCGACTGGCCGAGGGCCAGGCGGTGCTGCGGGATCACATCGGCAATATCGGTGAGGAGCCCGAGGGCTGAGCGCCGATGCGGCGGGTCACGCTGATGCTCCCGCGAGCGACCTCTGACGTCGACTGCCCAACATCCAGCGCCGGGGCGGCGCAGTCATCCCAGGCGGCACGGTGTGACGGGATTTGGCGCGGTAGACCTCGTCTTTGATCGCGCCAGTTATCTCACGAAGCGTGGCCCGAATCCGATCCGGCCGATCACGCAAAGCATTTCCCGCGGCTCGGACCAGTCGGCGTAGCGTGAAGAGCTGCGACGGTGGCAATTCGTGGTTGAGGACACGTGCCAGCGCCTGCGTTGCCGCCGCATCATCAGCGATGTCGCGCAGCAGGTAGGTGATCAACGGTGACGACACCCCTGGTGCGCCCATATCGTTTGCCAGCCAATACATTTCGTTGGCGTCCTGGTCGCGCCACCGCCACCAGTCTCGCAGCTGTCCGTCAGGCCCGGCGGCACAATAGAAGCCGGTGGTAACGGCCTCGGCGAGTCGAGCCGCCTGCCGCAGGGCATCGGACATGCCTTGGGCCGGGGTGAAGTCTTTGAAGTGCCCGGCGTCGCCGACCAGCACCCATCCGGGTCCAGCGCTCTGGCGAAAGTAGCCGTGCCAGTTGGTCATTACCCGGATAGGGCCAACCCGTTTGGCGCCCGCCAGCAGATCAGCAAGCTCCGGCCAGCACGCGAGACCGTCGGTGAACTTGCGATCCCGGTCGGCATGAAATTCGTGTTGCCTGGCGATGTCCACCGCGATACCGGCCATGTACAGTCCACCGTCGGTCGGACTGGCAAGGAAGGCGTGATCGCCTTGCCGGCCAATGCGTAGCCGTCCTTCACGGTCGTCGACACCCTCGAAGTAGGCCCAGGCGGGCAATCGGCCGGGTGCGGTGACGAGATACTCGGCTGCACCTGCCGAAGCCGCGACCATCGACTGCCGCCCATCGGCACCCACCACCAGCCGGGCGTTCACGTCACCTTGGACGGTTCGCACGCCGCTCACGCGGCCACGGTCGTCGTGCAGCAGCCCGGTGACCCGGCAGCCGGTGCGAAGGTCGGCGCCGGCTCTAGCCGCCGCCTCGACCAGCAGCACATCAAGTGTCAGCCGGCGCATACACAACCCGGGGAGGGGGAACTGGGGTGGATCGGTCGTGCCGTCGATGCGGACGTCGTCGTTGATCAGCGTGAAGCGGTTCAGCGGCACGCCGCCAGCGGCCAGAACCTCATCAAGGACACCCAACTCCCGGAGGATCTGCACGCCGCAGGGCTGCATCACGTGTGTCGACGGCGTCTCACGCGGAAAGCGCACTTGGTCGAGCAGGCAAACACGTAGACCGCGGCGGGCCAGCATGGTTGCCAACGGTGAACCCGCGCAACGCGCGCCGACGATAGCAACATCGAACAGCTCCATGGCTTCTCCCGGCGGCTCTGACAATCTTACCGTTGGTAAGTCTGCCATGTGGCGTGAAACTTATCAATGGTTAGATTCGCCGGTACGGTATTGATCGTGACTGCAGAGGATTCACGGCGGTACCACCATGGGCAGCTAAGGCGGGCGGGCATCGACGGCGCCGTCGAAGAGATACAGACGGTCGGCGTCGCGGCGGTGAGTATGCGTCGCATCGCGCGCAGGGCAGGGGTTTCCCATGCCGCGCTGGCCTACCAGTTCGGCGACAAGACCGGAATCTTCACTGCCGTCGCAACGGAGGGCTTCCGGCTAGCGGCCGACATGATCGGAACCACGGCGGCTGGCCCCGACGGGTTCGTGCACGGTGGTCAGATGTATATCCAGTTCGCGCTGACCTACCCAGGTCACTTCGAGGTGATGTTTCGTCCCTACCTGTACCGCACCGACGACCCAGAACTTGTCGCCGCTCGCGATGCTGCATTCGACATCATGTATGGCAGTGCTCGCGCCAGTCTCGCCGCCCACCGCTCGGGGAACGTATCTGACGAAGACGTTCTCGATCTTGTCTTGGTTGGCTGGTCGTTGAGCCACGGCATTGCCACCCTGTCGCTGACCGCAAACCTGCCCGGTTTGCGCGACGCTGACCCTGACGCCACTGCCGCCCAAGTAGCTCGCGGCGTCGTCACGCTGTCGGAACTCGTCCAACGACAGGGTGGCCGCTAAACCTACTGGTCGGCAATGGAATTACTCAGACCTGGTATCGCGGCGTGACAACGCCGTGGTCGTAGGCGTAGACGATGGCCGCTGCCCGGTCGCGCAAGTCGAGCTTGACGAAGATGTGGCCAATGTGGCTTTTCACGGTCACCTCGGAAATGCAGAGTTCGTCGGCGATTTCGGCGTTTGACTTGCCCTGGCCGATCAGCGCGAGCACGTCGCGCTCGCGCGCGGTCAGCTCCGCGACAGCTTCGGCGCGGTTTTCGCCGGCGGCCCGGCGGTAGGTGCAGAGCACTCGTGAGGTGACCGCCGGGTCGAGGTAGGCATCGCCTTGCGCGACGGCGCGCACCGCTCGGATGAGCTCCTCGGCCGACGAGTCCTTGAGCACGAAGCCCGAGGCGCCGGCGCGCAGCGCGCCGGATAGCAACTCATCGTCGTTGAAGGTGGTCAGCGCCAGCACCGGTGGCGAACTCGCAGCGGCAAGCCGCCGTGTGGCCTCGATCCCGTCGACCCGCTTCATCCGCAGGTCCATCACCACCACGTCGGGGCGATGCTCGGCGACCGCTTTCGGAACCTCGTCGCCGTCAGAGCATTCCGCGACCACGACGAATCCGTCCTTGCGGCGCAGGATCCGGCGCAGGCCGGACCGGACCAGGTCCTGGTCGTCGACCAGCAGCACGGAAATCTCGTCGGTGTCCATTCAGCGCGCACACCGCCGCGGTCGTGGGCCGGGATCCTCTGCTAGAGGGATCTCGGCGCGCACCGACCACCCGTCGCGGCACGGGCCCGCATCGAGAACGCCGCCGAGCAGTTCGACTCGTTGGCGCATGCCCGCTAGTCCGCGGCCATCGGCCGACGGGGAGCCGGAGGGTACCGCTACCGGCATCGCGTTGACAATGGCCAGCACTGCTACCGACGGTGAAATAACCAGCCGCACAGTTGCTTTCGAGTCAGGTGCGTGCTTGGCGATGTTGGCCAGCGACTCCTGGGCGATGCGGTAGAGCGCCAGCCCTACTGCCGCCGACACCTGCTCGGCGGGGCCTTCAGTCTGCAGCGAGACCTGCAGCCCCGCCTGCACGAAATCGTCGACCAGGTCGCGGATATCCGCGATCCCCGGTTCTGGCGCAATCTTCGTTGGCCCAGTGTCGAGCAGCCCGACCGTGCGCCGGATGTCGGCCATCGCCTGGCGGCCCAGTCGCTCAGCATCGGTCAGCGCGGCGACCGCGTCGTCGACATCACGGTCCTTCTGCAGCGCGTGCCGCGCCGCGGTGACATGCAACAGCGTGACGGAAAGCGAATGCGCTATCACGTCGTGCACTTCGCGGGCGATCCGGCGCCGCTCGTCGGCTACCGCATGCTCAGCCAGATCTGCTTGCATCTCCTGTTGCTTGACCAGCAATTGCGCCTGGCTCCGCATGAGGTACCCGGTCAGCCAGCCCAGCGCGGCGATACTCAGGTACAGCGCGAGGCTATCGAGGCGGTGCGCGGCCGAAGCCACCGCCAGCAGCACCACCGCTGACCCGAAGGCAAGTGCGCTCCACACCAGTGACGTCAAGGCCGCCACGCATCCGACCATCATCACCGGCAGCAGTGGAGCGAAGTCGGTGGGAAGGGGGGTCGATGTCGCGAACAGCAGGATGGCAGTGGCTGTCAGCGATGTCGCCCAGACCATCCCTGGGCTGTATGCCATCCCCGCCCCGAAGAACAGCACGAACGGTGA
>NZ_DASRBZ010000104.1:0-9807 GCF_035653355.1 Mycobacterium sp.
CTGGAATCCCGAAGCCGCCGTGGCCGCCGCCGCCCCTGCCGCCATGGCCGCCGCCGGGAAAGCCCCCTCCCCCGGGAAATCCGCCACCACCGCCGGGCAGGCCACCACCGCCGGGCACGCCGCCGTGACCCCAGCCGCCGCCGCCATGGTCACCGCCCCCCGGTTGGACGGGCGGGCCTTGCACCGGCGGGCTGAAGATCTGCGGTAGCTGCGGCACAGCGGGCGCCGGAACCACAGGAGCAGGAGCCGGGGCCGGCGCTACGGGAGCCGGGGGCGGTGCTACCGGCGCTGGCGCCGGAGCCACTGGAGCAGGTGCGGGAGCCGCAGGCGCAGGTGCGGGCACTACGGGCGCCGGTGCTGCCGGCGCAGGTGCAGGAGCTGGGGCCGCAGGCGCCGGGGCAGGTGCGGGAGCCGGAGCCGCGGGCGCCGGGGCAGGTGCGGGAGCGGGCGCCGCAGGTGGCGGCGCCGGTGCGGCGGGAGGTGAAGCATTCGGCGGTGGCGCCGGAGCCGGCGCGGCCGGAGGCGCAGCGTTCGGTGGTGGAGACGGCGCCGGCGCTGCAGGCGGTGGAGCACTCGGGGCGACCGCGTTATGGCCTGGATTAGGCCGCACACCAACCGATGGCCGGATTGTCATCGCCAGAGCGACGACCAGAGCCACAACGCCGACGACGAAAACCGCCGCCAGCGCGCTGCCAACCAGCATGAACGGCCTGCGTCGCTGTTTGCGTACGACGGGGCGATACACACCGGTGCCGGTGGCCGGCTCATCCGCGACCGCGGTGTAGGCGTCGGCTTCGTCGTCAGGCACCGCGCTGTAAGCCAGCGGTCGCTCGCCACCTGCTTCTGGGGCGTCGGGAACGTCGAGGTAGCCGGGGGCGACTCGGTACGGGTCGACGGCACCTGTTCCGGGATCTTGTGCGTAGGCCAGGGCGGCGGTCGACGACGAGAACAACGGCGCGTTGGCCGACGCCAGCGCCGCGCCGCGGGCCAGCGCGGTTTCGGGCTCTTCAGCTGCGTTGACCGGCAGCGAGGTAACCGCCTCTAGTCGCGGCTTGAGTGCGGCGACGTCGACGCCGGAGCCGACGACGAACACCCCCTGTGGGCGTTCCGGCAACGTTTCGGCCCCAGCGACCATCGTGGTCAGCTCCGAAAGCGGGTCGGCGCCGGTCAATGGCTGTCGGCGTACGTCGGTGACGGAACCGTCGGCCGAGTCGACGACGGCCAGGGTGGCGGTGTCGGGCTCGACGAACAGCAGCGCGGTGTTGTGGTAGCCGACGGCGTTGCCGGCGTTCTGTGCCAGTGCGGCCGCGGCCAAGAATGCCGAGACCAGCATGACGTTTTCCATCTTGTGGGACGCCAACGCGTCGCGCAGCGCGGCGGCGTCCGTGGGGTCGGTCCAGGTGATGCCCGCCGAGGACAGCTGGTAGCCGCTTTCCTTCGCGCCTTCCTGCGTGCCCAGGATCGCCGAGACCACCTGGTCGGCCGCGCTTACGGTTGGAGAGTCGTCGCCTCGCGTGACGTCGAAGCTGTCTTCCTCGACGGTGACGCCCTCGGCGGTTTCACCTTCGACCAACACCATGCGCACCGTGTTCGGCGCCATCGATACGCCCAGTACGGTGTCCACTGTTCCTCCACGGCCCGGTCGATTAGCCAACGTCCATCTGAAGCAGTAGCCGTGCGGACCACCGTCCCAAACGTCGGTGCGGCGGCGTCACACCTGGACCGAGGTCACGGTGTGTTAGAACCCGATGCCGAGCCTTTGGACCACTCAGTGGCCGCGGCCGTGCCCGCCGCCGAAGCCGCCGTGCCCGCCGCCGAGGCCGGGAATCCCGAAGCCGCCGTGGCCCCAGCCACCCTCGTCGCCACCGCGCGGTCCTACCGGTGGACCGATCACCACAGGAGGCGGAACGATCTGCGGGATTACTGGAACGACCGGCGGCAGGGCGGGCGGCGGAGGCGCTGGAGCGGGTGCCTCCGGGGCCGGAGCCGGTATCCGAACAGGTGCCGGGACGGGAGCCGGAGCAGGCGCCGCCGCAGGGGCCGGGACGGGAGCCGGAGCAGGCGCCGCCGCAGGAGCAGGCGCCGGCGCAGGGGCAGGTGCCGCCGCGGGGGCCGGGGCCGGCGCGGGTGCAGGCGGGGCCGGCACTGCCGCTTTCGGCGGCGGTGGTGCGGGCAGCTGCTGCACCGGAGCGACCACGTTCTGACCGAGGGTGGGCCGCTGAGCGACATTCGGCCGGATGGACACCGCGAGCGAAAGTACCAGCGCCACCACACCAACCACGAAGATCGTGAGCACGCTCATGGCCGCCAGGAATGGCCGGCGGCTGGGCTGCTCGGCAGCTTCGGCGCCGAAGTCCGGGAACATCCCTGTGGTGTAGGTTTCTTCCTCGGCCACAGGGACGGCGTAGGGGGTGGCGTGTTCGTCGGCGGCCAGTGTGAAAGCCTCGGCCTCCTCGTCGGGTACAGCGCTGTAGGCCAGGGCCTCGTCAACCGGCACCTCCGCCGCGGCCAGGTAGCCGGGAGCGACCGCGTACGGGGTCACCGCGCCGGTGCCGGGATCCTGGGCATAGGCCAGCGCAGCCGTCGACGACGCGAAGAGCGGGGCACTGGCAGAGGCCAGCGCCGCACCGCGCGCCAGCGCGGTCGCCGGCTCCTCGGGCGCGCTGACCGGAAGCGGGCTCGCCGCCTCCAACGCCGGCTTGATCATCGGGATGTCAACGCCGGCGCCGATGACGAACAAGCTCTCGGGCTGGGCTTCCAGATTGTTAGCGCCCGAGACCATTTCGACCAGCTTGGCCACCGCTTCGTCGTCGTCGTCGGGCAGCTGCTGGCGGTGCACGTCGGCGATGGATCCGTCGGCGGTGTTGACCACGGCCAAGGTCGCGCTGTCGGGCTCAACGTAGAGCAGAGCGGTGTGGCCGTGGTCGGTGGCACTGCCTACCGTCTGCGCGAGCGCGGCCGCGGCCAAAAACGACGAGACCAGCATGACGTTCTCGACCTTGCGGGCGACCAGCATGTCGCGCAGCGCGTTGGCTTGTACCGGGTCGGTCCACGTCACGCCGATCGAGCGCAGCTGATAGCCGGCCTCGGTCGCGCCCTCGCGCGTGCCGAGGATCGCAGAGATAACCTGGTCAGCTCCCGTCGACGGCGCCGACTCGTCGTCCGCTGGTAGCTCGATGTTCTCCTCATCGACGGTGACGCCGTCGGCGTTTTCGCCTTCGACCAACACCATGCGGACCGTCGCGGGTGCCATCGACACACCAAGTACGGTGTCCACTGCCCCTCCAAGTCGTTTGCTCGCCAGCCGAGGCATGCCCCGAATTGCGCACCCTCAGTCCGGCAGCCACCCACTTCATCGCCGCAGTTTGTGCGGCGTCACACGCCAAAGTTAGCTGGACGGTATCTAGTTCTGGCGGGCGCAGGACGCTGAGCCCCCACAGTCCCGTAATTCGACTTTACTGCGTGCTGCGGTGCGACGCCCGTCCTGCCGGGGTGCTTTCTGAGGACTCGATGAAGTTCTGGTAGTAGCGCGACGGGGTCGGGCCCCGCTGTCCCTGGTATTTCGAGCCCACCCGAGCGCTCCCGTAGGGATGCTCGGCCGGGCTGGTCAACCGCAGGATGCACAGCTGACCGATCTTCATGCCCGGCCACAGCGTGATCGGCAGGTTGGCGACGTTGGAGAGCTCCAGAGTGATGTGGCCGCTGAAACCCGGGTCGATGAAACCCGCCGTCGAGTGGGTCAACAAGCCCAGTCGGCCGAGCGAGGATTTGCCCTCCAACCGGCCTGCCAGGTCCCCGGGCAGCGTGCAGACCTCCAGCGTGGAGCCCAACACGAACTCACCTGGGTGTAGTACGAACGGTTCGCCGTCGACCGGCTCAACCAGGCTGGTCAACTCGTCTTGCTGCTGGGCGGGGTCGATGTGGGTGTAGCGGGTGTTGTTGAACACCCGAAACAAGCTGTCGAGGCGGACGTCCACGCTGGACGGCTGCACCAAGGCGTCGTCGAACGGGTCGATGATCAACCGCCCGGCATCGATTTCGGCCCTAAGATCGCGATCGGAGAGCAGCACACGGCGAGCGTATCTGCTGATATCGCGCCCGCGATGTTGATGAACGACGCAACGCAGGATGCTAGCCTTCCGAAGCGACTGCGCCGATGTAGTTCAATGGCAGAACATCAGCTTCCCAAGCTGAGAACGCGGGTTCGATTCCCGTCATCGGCTCCATTGATGTCGATAAGGCGGGAACCGCCGGTCGAATCGCTTGTCGCAGCTCGGCTTCCTTTTCTCCTTACCGCATGTAGATCTCTTCACCGGTGGGATATCCGCCTCCGGTGGTCGTGATGTGGACGTGGTCGTAGTGCCCGTAACCCGATCCTTGCGGGCCGGCAGGCGTGTAGTAGACGTCGCGCCAGATCGCGTCTTGTATGCCGAAGCGATCCGCGTTGTTGAGCACGAACGCGACGATCTGGTTACCTAGTGCGATGCCCTCGGCGCTGCCGGGATTGGGGATCATCACGTCGAGCGCCAAGCCGTTGGGATGCCACCTCAGCGCATCAGGCCGAACACCGCCGATGCTTTGGATCTCGGGAAATATCGCGCTGATGGTGCGAGACACCAAGATGGTTTTGACCTGCAGCCCATGCTCCGGGGCCTTGCCAGGGGGTAGTAGCTGCTTAAAGTCTTGGCGCGCCACCCGCAATCTCGATGCCCGCATCGACTCGTCGGAAGCAGGTTGGCCACCGGACCGCGCCCACGACACGGCGTTCGGTGCCGCTCCGACGAGCTGCAGGCAGCACGGGCCAACGCCGTCATTAACCGGCTCGGCGTCACCGCTCGACCGCAACGGGTGGGCGCTTCCGCTGACCGCGAAGAATACGGCGGCGGCCGGGGCCCCCACGGCAGCCATGACTACCGATGACTTTGGTCGGCGACTAGGTAGCCGATGTCTTCCCACGCGAAGCCACCTCACGAGCAAATGGAGGAAGGGTCACGGAATAATAACTAATCGGTTCTGACAGCAGGTTCGGCAGGAGGCTGTGCGCGCCAGCTACTTGACACGTGCCCAAAACTGGCGCCGACGTCTTGCCAGCTCAGTACGGGTATGGATTCCCGTCATCCGATTCAAGTTCATTACGGCCGACGCTGTTACGCGTCGATGAAGCGAGGCCGTACCCACCCGATATCACCCTCGCGACAGCACAACGCCTAATTCGTCCAGCAGCCGGCGGACCTGCATCTCAATGTCGTCGCGTATCAGTCGAACGGCTTCAATTGGCTTCCCCGCCGGATCGGGCAAGGCCCAATCTTCGTAACGCCGGCCCGGAATGGCGGGACAAGTGTCACCGCAGCCCATCGTGACGACGACATCAGCAGCGTGCACGATCTCGTCAGTCCAGCGCCGCGGTTGCCCTGCAGCGATGTCGATGCCTTTTTCGGCCATCGCTGACACTGCGGTCGGGTTAACCAGGTCGGCCGGCTCGGATCCCGCGGAGAACGCGACGGCACGGTCACCGGCGAGGTGCCTGAAGAACCCCAAAGCCATCTGGGACCGACCCGCATTATGGACACAAAGAAACAACACTGTGGGTTTCCCGCAGGGATCAGTCATGTTGCGCTCGGGGTCGGCGTGAATCGGCGTCGGACTGCCAGGGACACATAAACCAGCGCGACAAGTACAGGCACTTCAATTAGCGGCCCAACAACTCCGGCCAGGGCTTGCCCGGACGTCGCACCAAAAGTGGCGATGGCAACGGCTATCGCTAGCTCAAAATTGTTCCCGGCGGCGGTGAATGCCAGTGTGGTGGTTCGTTCATAGCCGAGACCCAGCCTCGCGCCGAGGATGTAGCCGCCGCCCCACATGATGGAGAAGTAGGCCAGTAGCGGCAACGCGATCCGCGTGACATCCCAAGGGCGCGAAATGATCTGTGCGCCCTGAAGGGCGAACAGGATGACGATGGTGAACAACAACCCGTAGAGCGCCCAGGGGCCGACAGCGGGCAAGAACCGGGACTCGTACCATGATCGGCCCTTGTTGCGTTCCCCACCTCGGCGCGACAGATAACCCAAGACCAGCGGGACACCGAGAAAAATCAGGACCGACTTGGCGATCTGCCAAGGCGAGGCGGTGATAGAGGCCTGTTGCAAGCCGAGCCAGCCGGGCAGCACGGACAGGTAAAACCAGCCAAGCGCGGCGAACATGGCGACCTGAAAAATCGAGTTCAGGGCAACCAATACCGCTGCGGCCTCGCGGTCGCCGCAAGCGAGGTCATTCCAGATGATCACCATCGCTATGCATCGGGCCAGGCCGACGATGATCACCCCAGTGCGGTACTCGGGCAGATGAGGCAGCAACAACCACGCTAATGCGAACATCAGCGCCGGACCGAGCACCCAGTTCAATAGCAGCGAACTAAGCAGCAATCGGCGGTCACGGGTCACGGTGTCGAGCCGGTCATAGCGGACCTTGGCAAGAACCGGGTACATCATGACCAGTAGACCCAGCGCGATGGGCAACGAAATCCCATTGAATTGGATGTGATTCAGACCCGCATTCAATCCCGGTACGAACCGACCCAACAGCAATCCGGTGCCCATGGCGATGCCAATCCACACCGGCAGGAGCCGATTTAGAAGCGAAAGGCCTTGGACGACAGCGGGATGTTCGTCTTGCTGTACTGTCTGCGTCACGAGTGTGCGGCCGCCGTGTTACCGCTTTCGGCATCGCCAGCAGTTCCACAGCACATGCAGCCGTTGTCATTGGACTTGTCCCCGTCGTGCGGCGCAGAGCCGAATGTGTCCGCGTCGGCCAGCACGGTGTACACCTCCCACCTCTCACCACCGGGGCCGGTCACCCACACCTTGTCCTGCATGGCGAAACAACAGGTCGTTCCCATTTCCTTTTCGGTGAACATGCCTTCCTCAGCCAAGCGGGCAATCTCGGCACGCACTGCATCGCTCGTTTCGACTTCAACGCCAAGGTGATTGAGGGTCCCACCGAGGCCACGGTTTTCGATGAGGACGAGCTTCAACGGCGGCTCGGGGACGACGAAGTTTGCATAGCCCGGTTTCACTTTGGCCGGCGCGGTGTTGAACAGCTTGGAGTAAAACGCGATCGCCTCGTCGATGTCATCGACGTTGAGAGCGAGTTGGACTCGGGGCATGACGGCCCTCCCTACCTCTGTGACTTATATCGAACTATGTGCGCGTGTCCGATCATGCCACTTCTTCGATATATGTCAACAAGCTGTGACAACATGGGGGCATGCCGAAGACACTGCCGGTTGTCGACATCTCCGCACCTGTGTGCTGCTCGCCAGTGGCAGCGGGACCGCTAGACGACAACGAAGCGTTGGAGATCGCTCTGCGGCTAAAGGCCCTCGCCGATCCGGTCCGAGTCAAACTCGTCTCGCTGCTATTCAGCTCGAAAGAGGGCGAAGTGTGTAGTTGCGATCTGGCTGACGCGGTCGGACTGACGGAATCGACAGTCAGCCACCACCTGACACAGCTGCGCCGGGCGGGCCTGGTCGAATCGGAACGGCGGGGGATGAATGTGTACCACCGACCCCGGCGCGATGCGCTCATTGCGCTGTGTTCAGTGCTGGATCCCACTTGCTGTGCCTAACCGTTCAACGGAATCACAGTGTCTCCCGCTTCGGCTGCATCGCCATCGCCCGAGCGCCGGCCGGCCCAACACGCCCAGCAGCCGCTTCGTTCGCTGATATTCCCTGGCCGTAGCCGAAACGTGACTGAGACTTGATCCAATAGCTAACGCGCCCTTTCGGTTTCCGTCCTTGCAGCGCCCTACGATCCCTATTACAACTCTGTCGATTAAGAGGACCTGGAGCCATGCGGACGGTAGTTCGGTGTGTTGTCGCGGTGATCGGTGTCGCCGCGACCGTGGTCGCGGGTCCGGCCGACATAAGCCTTGCGGCGACGAACCAGTCGTATCGGTTCGCCATCGCGTCGGTTTTGCCGATGCAAGGAGAGGTAGTCGGTGTGGCGCACCCCGTGGTCGTGACGTTCAGCGCGCCCGTCGCCAATCGACGTGCGGCCGAGCGTGCTATCGACGTCAAATCGGTGCCCCCGATGACCGGCAAGTTCGAATGGCTCGACGCCAACGTCGTGCAGTGGGTTCCGGACGGATTCTGGCCGGCGCACAGCACTGTGGCGCTTTCAGTTGGCAGACGTCCCACCAAGTTCAAAACTGGTCCAGCTGTCCTCGGTGTCGCCGATATCTCTGATCACACGTTCACCGTCACCATCGACGGAGTCGCCGACGGGCCGCCGCCCCGACGACCCGCACCGCACCACCGGCCTCACTGGGGAGAAGAGGGGGTGATGTTGGCTTCGATGGGCAGGCCGGAATACCCGACGCCTGTTGGCACTTACACCGTGCTGTCCAAGGAACGCTCGGTGATGATGGATTCGAGCAGCGTCGGCATCCCTGTTACCAATCCCGACGGTTACCGGATCCCGGTGGATTACGCCGTGCGTATCACCCGCCGCGGTCTATTCGTGCATTCAGCTCCATGGGCTATCAATTCACTCGGAAGTCAGAATGTCAGCCACGGCTGCATCAGCCTGAGTCCCGCGGACGCCGAATGGTATTTCAACGCGGTCAACATCGGTGACCCGGTGATCGTCCAGGAGTCAGGAATAGAGCGACCACACCGGCTTCCCTCAAGAGGATCCACACCGGGTTAATGTGTGACCGCAGCCCAAACGCTCTGAACCGCTGCGATGACCGCACGTCCGCGAGACAGAAGCGACGGTCGTTAACCCAAGGCCGATCACGACCGTGGCTTCTGTTTCGTGGGCTAAATCGCCCTCGGCGCCGAGCTGCAGCCGAAGGGGCAGCCTAGGAAGGCCCAGGCAAAACGGGCTGACCCGGCACGGGCCCACCGGCGGGCGCCGGACCCGTCGGCTGACCTTTACCGCCGTAGCTACCAGACATGTCGATGAGCGGAGCACCTTCCGGGACCGGAGCAACCACCGGTGCACCCGCCACCACGGGCGCACCGGCAGCAACCGGCGCACCCACCGGCACTGGAGCGCCGACCGGCGCACCAGCCGGCACCGGCGCACCCACCGGCACTGGAGCACCCACCGGAACTGGAGCACCGACCGGCACCGGAGCAGCAACTGGCCCAGGTGCAACTATCGGAACACCAGCCATGTCAGTCAGTGGAGCGCTAGCCGTGCACGCGCCAGCCGCTGGTCCGCCACCAGCTGCCGGCCCACCAGCGGTTGCCGGTCCTCCGCCGGCTACGGGTCCGCCAGCGGCCGGTGCCGTTCCACCGGCGGTGGCCAACGGTGCAGCCTCGCCCGACAACCCCTGCATGCAGGCGTAGCCACCCGTTATGAGCGGGGCAGCTCCCGCGCCCGGGCTCAACGCTATTGCGGCTCCGCACAACCCAGCGCCGACAGCAACTACTTTGATGTTGAATCGATCGAAGATCGTCATCAACCTCAACTCCTTCATTCGCGCTCAGATATTCCTCATGAGTTGGTGCAGCAGAACCGCATAGCCGTACCCACGTCGTATCTCGACGACCCGGTCAATTGTCAGCGGCAAATGTGAAACCAAGACGCGCCGCACCGCGTCGTTTCCAAATGGTGACGTTTGGTCTAACCGCCACGCTTACAAAAAAGGGGAAACGAAATGACGGTGCCGCACATCTGCGCAACTTCCGTGGACCCGCGCGGACCTATTTCGTTGATATTCCATAAATGACAAAAACCTTGCACCCCGCAACGGCACAGAATCGACTTCGGCTGAAACCGCCGGTTCAATTCCGGTATCAGC
>NZ_DASRBZ010000105.1:0-9291 GCF_035653355.1 Mycobacterium sp.
GTCGCTGGAGACCAGCATGCGTTTGCACCCGGGAACGAAGTCGGGGGTCAGCTGCCGGCGCAGCCATGGGTCTTTGACGGCCACCCGCAGATGCGCCTTGCCGAGCCGTGCCACCAGCGAGGTCAGCGGCGTGTTCCATACCAGCGCGGTGGCGCTGGCCTCATGTCCCCAAAACAACGCTTGCCGTGCAAGTTGTTGAGCTGCAGGCACTTTAGCGAACAGGTCCTGCACCGGCCGCGGGGTCGGGACGTCGAGGCGGGGCAGCACCCAGCCGGGGGTGCGTTGGAACACTTTGACGAACTCGGCCCGCTTGACCAGTTCCGGAATGATCTGGATAGCGCTGGCGCCGGTACCGATGACGCCGACCCGCTTACCGGCGAAGTCGTAGTCGTGATCCCAGCGAGCGCTGTGGATCTTCTTGCCCCGGTAGGACTCGATGCCGCGCATATCGGGGAAGCTGGCATCGGAGAGCGGCCCGGACGCCAACACAACGGTGCGGGCGCGAAATCGCTTGTTCTTGCTGGTGGTCGCAGTCCAGACACCGGCGTTCTCGTCGAACGCCAGCCCGTTGACGGTGTGGCCGAACCGGATGTGGCGGCGCACGTCGAATTGGGTGGCCATGTCTTCGAGGTGCCGGCAGATCTCGTCGGCGGGGGAGTAGGTCCGCGACCAGGTGGGGTTTTGGACGAAGGAGTAGGAGTACAGCAGTGACGGAATATCGCAGCTGGCACCGGGGTACGTGGTGTCACGCCAGGTGCCGCCGACCCGGTCGCCGCGCTCGAGGATGACGACGTCGTCGACGCCCGCTTCGGCGAGTTTGATCGCCGCACCCAGCCCCGTGAAGCCGGCTCCGACGATCAGCGTGGCGTAAAAGTGGTTGTGTGCCATAACTTATGCCGCCGGCTCGTAGGTGAGCTCTTTGAACCAGCTGGGCACCGGCTTGAGCAACGGTTTGGGATAGAAGTCGGACAGCCACACCATGGAGTTGGCCAGCAGGTGATACGGATGGCGCGGGTTGACCACCATGGCGGCATGCCGCTTGAGCACCTGGTAGGTCGGCACCCGACTGGTGAAATCACCTCGCTCGCCGAGCTGCTTGAACCGCTTGACCGCGTTGTAGAGTCGCTCGGGCTCCATGCCCATGTCGGCGAGTTCGTTGCGTACCCGGTTGAGCAGGGGCAGATACATCAGCGCACCGATGATCAATCCCGGTGAGGCGATGTTGCCGACGAATTCGATCGCCAGTTTGCGCGCCTTGGCGTGGCCGATCATGTTGAGGACTTCGAAATCCACTGCAAGGTGCCGGGATTCGTCGTTGTTGATTTTCTCGAACACCTTGTGGCACACCGGGTCTTCGACCTCGTCAAGCAGGAATTTCAGCAGCGCCCCGTCCAGCGCCACCTCCAGCATCGGGATGACGGTGCCCAGGATCGACAGCGACATGCCGTCGGCATAGGTGTCGAGCCACTGCATCGCGAGCCGGATGTTGACGTTGGGTTCCGGCATCTCGCCGTCGTCGAGCATCCCCCAGCGCTTCATCAGCGCCAGTTCGGCGTTGGCGTGGCGTTGCTCCTCGGCGTGGAAATAGCGGTAGATCTCGGCGATGGTGGGCGTCGGCGCCTTCTTTGCCAACGCCGCAAACCCGCGCGCGCCGATGTTCTCGATCCAGCACAGGTCGGCCATGAAAGCCTTCAGCTTGGGCCGGAAGTCATCGCTGATCGTCTCCGCGCCCGGAGCACCCCAGTCGATGTCGGCGAGTGCCCACTGCCGGTCCTTGATCTTGACGAGCATGGCGTCCATGTCGATAGTCATGCGCGCAACTCCTCCTCATCGCTTCTCTCTGCATCGTCGTTTGCGCGAGCCACGGGATTCTCCTTGCAGTTTGCGTGATCTCAGTGCGGGGTGACCCGAGATACCAGGCCAACCGCGCGGGTATAAGCGCTCGGCGCCAAGCGTTTGACGTTCCATCCGAACTTGGCCTCCAGCTGCGGCATGCAATACAGGTCGCCGCGATCGTTGGCATCGAGGCAGAGCCGGGCAACTTTTTCGGCCGAAACACCGGTCCAGCGCATCAGCCTCGCCGCGAATTCGCTGGATCCAGCGGTGATGCGGCCGGATTCGACGATGTTGGTCTTGACGAACGTCGGACACAGCACGGTGACCTTGATGCCGGTGCCGGACAGTTCGGCGGCCAGCGTCTCGGAGAGCGAGAGCACGCCAGCCTTGCTGACGTTGTAGGCGGCCATGCCTGGCGCGGCGCCGAACGCAGCGGCGGAGGCGACGTTGATGATGCCGCGCGGGATGTTGGACGGTTCAGCGCCGCGCAGGATCGGGGTGAAGACATGGCAGCCGTGAATCGGTCCCCACAGGTTGACACCCAGCGTCCAGTGCCAATCATCGAGGGATACTTCGCCGATGGGCGCTCCGCCGGCGCCAACACCGGCATTGTTGACGACCAAGGTGGGTGCCGCCTCGAACCACGACTCGGACTTGGCGGCTAGTTCGCGGACATCGTCGAACTGCGACACGTCGCAGCGGATCGCGGTCGCCTGGCCACCATGGTCGGTGATCGCGTCAGCCGTCTTTTGGGCGGCGGCTTCGTCGATGTCGCTGCACACGACCGCGCCGCCACGGCGGGCGAGTTCGACGGCGAACGCCGCGCCGATGCCGCTGCCGGCGCCCGTGACCACCGCCGATGCTCCGTGGCTCGGCTTCTTCTTGATGAACAGCCCGAGCATTGCTAGCCCGCCTTTCCAGCCGCTTGGACTTCGTTGGCACACAAGGCATTCGCAATAAAACGGGCTGCATCCGCCATCGCTTTGGCGGCTTCCGGAGACAGGCGGGGCAGCGCCTGGAAGACGTGCACCTGGTCGGGCCACACCTGCAATTCGCAGTCGCCGCCGGCTGCGCGGATATCGTCGGCCAGGCTGCGGGCATCCTCGACCAGCATCTCGGCCCCGCCCGCCTGGATCAACGTCGGCGGCAGGGCCGGTCCACCGGCGACGTCGAGCGTCAGCCGCGGATGGGCGGGATCCAGTCCTCGGCTGTACAACGCGACCAGTCGTTTAGCGTCGACCGCCCGGATCGCCGGATCGCAGCGGCGCTGTTCGGCGATGGCGGCGAGGCTGAAGGTCAGGTCGACCAGGGGCGAGAACAACACCAGTGCGGCAGGGTGGGCGGCGACGACATCCGGCTGCAGCAGCAGGTCCACTGCCAAGTGCCCACCAGCCGAATCACCACCGACCACAATGCTTTCCGGCGGAATGCCGCATCGTGTCACCAGCCAATCCCAGCCCGCGCGGACGTCGTCGGCGGCAGTGGGGAAGCGGTAGCGCGGCGCCAGCCGGTAATCGATGCAGAACACCGGGAGGCCGGTCAGGCGCGACAGCCACGACGTCAACCGCCGGTGGGTGCGTGGCGAACACAGTGCAAAGCCGCTGCCGTGCAGGAAGTAGACCACCCCATCGGCGCTCTGCACACCGGCTCCGCACACCCATTCGCCGACGACTCGGCGACCGTCGGGAAGCGCGGCGTCGATCGGTTGGACGCGCGCGCCCGCCAAGGACGGCCCGAAGACATCCATGATCCGGGCGACGATCTGCCGTGACGCCCATAGGCCCCAAGCTTTTTCAGGTGGAAGGATCGCGCTGATCTGTCGCAAGGTCAGCGCGCTTGCCGCCGCCGCTGCGCGTGACCGCAGTGAGCCGCGCGCGGGGATCCCGTCGCCCATACAACCGAGTCAATCGCAAATGGTGACATTAGTCAATGGCAGCGTTGAGCTAGCCGTGCAATGCCAAGGTCAACCGCGATTTGCGGAGGTTTTCATTTCTGGTTCTCACCCTTGCGTAGCGTCCTACGCTTTTGCCATGAGGCGTATGTCAAGTGTCGATGCCGCATTTTGGTTCGCCGAAACACCGGGCTGGCACATGCATGTCGGCGCTTTGGTGATTTGCGATCCCGCCAAGGCCCCGCACTTCCGCTTTCACGCGCTGCGCGACCTTCTCGCCGCCCGGATCGGCGAGTTGCCGCAGCTGCGCTATCGCGTTGTCGGCGTCCCGCTGGGGCTCGACCGGCCGTATTTCGTGGAAGACAAGGAACCCGATCTCGAGTTTCATCTGCGGCGCATCGCGGTGCCCGCGCCGGGCGGGCGTGCCGAACTGGATGAACTTGTCGGGCATTTGATGTCGTACAAGCTCGACCGTTCCAAGCCGTTGTGGGAGATGTGGTTCATCGAAGGGGTCGAGCACGGCCGGGTCGCCATCTTGACCAAAATGCACCACGCGCTGATCGACGGAGTGTCGGGCGCCGGGCTGAGCGAGATCATGCTGGATGTCACTCCGGAACCTCGACAGCCCAACGGCGAGGCCGCGCGAGCCCTCGGCGACACAGGGCCGCCCGGCCTGGACCGTCAACTGATCGGCGCGATGTTCAACGTGGCGGTGATGACGCCCTACCGGATGATGCGACTGACAGAGCAGGTGCTGCGCCAACAACTTGCGGCGCGCAGCATCTCCAACAAGCCGCCGCGGTACTTCTCGGCGCCGAAGACCCGCTTCAACGCGCCGATCTCGCCGCATCGGCGTATCGCCAGCAGCCGGGTGGAGCTGGATCGGATCAAGGTGATCAAAGACGCGTTCGCCGTCAAGATCAACGACGTGGTGCTGGCCGTAGTAGCCGGGGCGTTGCGCAGCTACCTCGAAGACCGTGGCGAGCTACCCGATCACCCGCTGATCGCCCAAGTGCCCGTGTCGACCCACAACGACAAGAAGGATGTTGCCAATCAGCTCAGCTCGATGACGGTCAGCCTGGCCACCGACGTCGCCGACCCGGCCGATCGGTTGGAAGCCATTTACCGCTGCACACAGGGGGCCAAGGCGATGAGAAAGGCGCTGACCGCACACCAGATCATGGGCCTGACGGAAACGACGCCGCCCGGGCTGCTCACGCTGGCCGCGCGCGCGTACACGATCAGCCGGCTGGGCGCCAACGTCGCGCCGATCAACCTGGTCGTATCCAACGTGCCGGGTCCTGACCGCCCGCTGTACGCGGCCGGCGCCGTGGTGGAGCGGTTCATGCCGATCGGTCCGCTGGTGATGGACGTCGGGCTGAACATCACCTGTTTCAGCTATCGCAACTGGATGGACTTCGGCTTCGTCACCACACCGGAGATTGCCCACGACATCGTCGATTTGGCCGACGCCATCGAGCCGGCGTTACAGGAACTGGAAAAAGCAGCGACGCAAGGTGGGTCCTAGGCGAGGCTCCGGTGATCAGCTGAGGCCAGCCGGCTGATCGCCGACTTGTCGACCTTCCCCACCGCCGTGGTGGGCAGCGCGGCCAGTGGCATCACGACGTCGGGGCGGGCATGCTTGGCTACTCCGCGCGTGTCGAGGTAGTGGTTCAGCTCGGCCAGCGTCACCGGCTGCCCGGCGAAGACGACTGCGGCACAGATCTTTTCACCGAGGTAGCGGTCAGGCAATGGCACTGCCGCCGCCGAAGTAATTGCCGGATGAGTGAGCAGGTGCTCTTCGACGTCCTGGGCCGCCACGGTCTCACCGCCGCGGTGGATGACGTCTTTGACTCGGCCGGTGACTTGTAGGTAGCCGTTGGCCAAGCGGCGCACTACGTCGCCGGTGCGGTAGAAGCCGTCGCGGTCGAAGCTGCGTTGGTTGTCACGTTCGGCGCGGAAGTAGCCGTTGAGCGTGTACGGGCCCCGTACCAGCAATTCGCCTGCCGCGCCGGGTGAGACGGGGTCGCCGGCGTCGTCGACGATGCGCAGTTCGTCGTCGTCACACAGCGGCCGTCCCTGGGTGTGGTCGAGCAGTTCGGGCGGATCGTCGAGTCGGGTGTAGCACACCAGCCCCTCCGCCATCCCGTACACCTGCTGCAGGCCCGGGGTCAGCGTTTCGCGTATCCGGCGGGCATCGTCTGCGTCCAGCTTGGAGCCGCCAACCTGCAAGAGTCGCAACGTTTTCGGTATCACAGGCTCCCACTCGCAGGCGTGTGCCCACAGGGTGGCCAGTGCCGGCACCAACGCGGTCACGGTGACGCGGTGGCGCGCGATCGCGGCGAAGGCCGACTCGGGGCTGGGATCGGTGGTGAACACGGTGGTGGCACCGACGGTCATCGCGCCGAGCAATCCGGGGCAGGCCAGCGGGAAGTTGTGCGCGACTGGCAACGCGACCAGGTAGACATCGTCGGCGGTCAACCGGCAGACTTCGGCGCTGGCCGCGGCGTTGTAGACGTAGTCGTCATGGGTGCGGGGAATGAGCTTGGGAAGCCCCGTGGTGCCGCCGGAAACCAGCAGCAACGCAGGCGACCCGGTATCCATCGCGACCGGTGGGGGCGGCGCCGAGGCGGCATACACCTGCGGCCACGACATGAACGGCCCGGGATCGCCGTCGACGAGGACGTGCTGCAGCGCGGGATACTCGTTCGCGACCGTCCGGGCCATCGTGCGGTAGTCGAACCCTCCTGCCACGTCGGTGACGAGCAATGCCCGGGCGTCGCTGACGGCGGCGAAATGCCCGATTTCGGCGGCGCGGTGCCCCGGCAAACACATCACCGGGATCGCTCCCGCTCGCAGCAGCCCGAAGAAGGCCGCCGCGAACTCACTGCTGTTCGGCAACTGCAGCAGTACCCGGTCACCGGCCGCGACGCCGAGCGCAGCCAGTCCGGCGGCCGCGCGATCGGCCCGCGCGTCAAGGTCGGCGTAGGTCAGGCATTGGCCGCGCCCGTCATCGTTCGCTTCGAGCACCGCCGGACGATCGGGCCAGCGCCGGGCGGCATCGGTCAGGATCGAATCGACGGTCCGTCCCCTCCAGTAACCGGCCGACCGGTACCGCGTGGCCCGGTCGTCGGGAAACCTCACAAAGCCTCGCGGCGCTGCCGTCGGCATCTCCTGAACCAGCCTCCCTTGATCCGTCCGGGCCAAGATTAGGGTAAGCAACCCAAATTAGGGCAGGCTGTGCTAACTAGTAGGGTTAACGCGCAATCGGCGATGCCCTAGATGCGACCTAATAGGTGCGCGTTGCGAGCAGGTCATAAGGAGGCGTTCGTGGTGGGTGCCGCTGCGAGCCGCGAGGCCATCCGTGCGGAAGTCGCCGAACTGCTCGGCATCAGCCCGCACACCCTCGACCCGTGCGGCAACCTGATCGGGCAAGGTCTTGATTCCATCCGGATGATGGCGCTCTCGGGCCGCTGGCGCCGCCGCGGCGCCGACATCGACTTCGCCGCACTGGCTGCCACACCCACCATCGAGGCGTGGTCCGACCTGCTGTCCAGCGCCCTGCATACCGCCGACACGGCGGCGCCCGACGAGCCGGAGATGTCGGACGCTGACACCCCTGAGGCTTTTCCGCTCGCGCCGATGCAGCACGCGATATGGGTCGGCCGTCAGCACAACCAGGAGCTCGGCGGGGTGGCCGCACACCTGTACGTAGAATTCGACTGCGGCCCAATCGATCCGGAACGATTGCGCACCGCTGCCGCCGCTCTGGCGTCGCGTCACCCGATGCTGCGGGTGCAGTTCCTGCCCGACGGAACCCAGCGCATCGATCCGGGCGGGCAGCTGGGTGTCGTCGTGCACGACTTCCGCGAACTCGCCGCCGACACCGTCGAACACCGGCTGACCGAGATCCGGCACACCAAGTCGCACCAGCAGCTCGACGGGCAGGTGCTCGAGCTGACGCTGTCGTTGCTGCCCGGGGAGCGGTCGCGGCTGCACGTGGACCTCGACATGCAAGCCGCTGACGCGATGAGCTACCGCACGCTGATGGCCGACCTGGCGGCGCTCTACCGAGGGCGGCAACTGCCTGACCTGAACTACACCTACCGCGAGTACCGCCGAGCCATCGCCCGCCAGGAGGCCGCTCCACAACCGGCCCGCGACGCCGACCGCGACTGGTGGGCCCAGCGCATTCCTGATCTGCCGGACCCGCCGAAGCTGCCGTTGGCGCATGCACCGGACATGTCGCGGAGCACCCGGCGCTGGCACTGGCTGGACCCCGCGACCTGCGACGCGCTGTTCGCCGCGGCGAGGGCCCGCGGCATCACGCCGGCGATGGCCGTGGCCGCGTCGTTCGCCCATACGCTGGCGCGCTGGTCGGCCATCCCGCGGTTCCTACTGAACGTGCCGCTCTTCGGCCGCCAGCCACTGCACCCCGACGTGGATCGGGTGGTCGGCGACTTCACGTCGTCGCTGCTGCTCGACATCGATCTGACGCACACCGGCACGCCGGCACAGCGAGCGTGCGGCGTGCAGGACGCCATGCGCACCGCAGCCGCGCATTCCGCCTATCCCGGGTTGTCGGTGCTGCGCGACCTCGGCCGGCACCGCGGCGCTCAGGTCCTGGCGCCGGTGGTGTTCACCAGCGCGCTGGGCCTCGGTGAGCTGTTCGCCGCAGAGGTCACCGAAGCCTTCGGCGCACCCGAGTGGATCCTGTCGCAGGGCCCGCAGGTGTTGCTCGACGCCCAGGTCACCGAGTTCAACGGCGGTGTGCTGGTGAACTGGGACGTCCGCGAGGGAGCGTTTGCACCCGGCGTGATTGACGCGATGTTTGCCCACCACATCGCAGAACTGTCCCGGTTGGCCAGCAGCGACGAGGCGTGGGAGGCGCCCGGGCCGTCGGCGCTGCCGGCGCAGCAGCGCGCGGTGCGACAGGCCCACAACACTCGCGCCGCCGCGCCCAGCGGAGAAGCGTTGCAGGACGGGTTTTTCCGTGTCGCCGAGGCGCGGCCCGAGGCGCCGGCGGTGTTCGCCAGTACCGGCGAGCTCACCTACGGGCAGCTGCGCAACCAGGCGCTAGCGGTGGCGGCCGCATTACGTGAGACCGGCGTCCGGGCGGGCGACACGGTGGCTGTCTTGGGCCCCAAGGGTGCCGAGCAGGTTCCCGCGCTTCTGGGCACCCTGGCCGCCGGCGCGGTCTATCTGCCGATCGGCGTCGACCAGCCCCCGGAACGGGCGGCACGCATCCTGGATGCCGGCGCGGTGAGCGCGGCGCTGGTCTGCGGGACCGACATGCGGTCCTTGCCGGTGTCCGCTGTCACGGTCGGTGAGGCGCTAGGCAGGGATGTGGGCGACGAAACCCGGCCGACTCCAGTCGATTCCGCCGAGCTGGCCTACGTATTGTTCACCTCGGGTTCGACCGGAGAACCCAAAGGCGTGGAAATGACGCACGACGGCGCCATGAACACCGTCGAGTTCCTAAGTAGCCACTTCGATCTTGGTCCCGGCGACCGGTGCCTGGCGTTGTCCGCGCTGGAATGCGACATGTCGGTGCTCGACATCTT
>NZ_DASRBZ010000106.1:0-7060 GCF_035653355.1 Mycobacterium sp.
CTGGTCGGCATCAAGAGCCGCGAAATCTACGAGGCTCCCGGGGCGATGGTGCTGATCACCGCGCACACCGAGCTCGAACACGTCACGCTGGAGCGTGAACTCGGCCGGTTCAAGCGGCTGACCGATCAGCGCTGGGCCGAGCTGGTCTACGACGGCTTGTGGTATTCGCCGCTGAAGGCAGCCTTGGAGGCTTTCGTCGCCAAAACGCAAGAGCATGTGACCGGCGAGATCCGGATGGTGTTGCACGGCGGGCACATCGCGGTCAACGGGCGGCGCAGCCCGGAGTCGCTGTACGACTTCAACCTCGCTACCTACGACGAGGGCGACAGCTTCGATCAGTCCAAGGCGAAGGGTTTCGTGTACGTGCATGGGCTCTCGTCGAAACTGGCCGCCCGCAGGGACTTGCGTGCTGAAAAGCCATGAGTACTAACCAGGGATCGCTGTGGGGCGGGCGGTTCGCCGACGGCCCGTCCGATGCGCTGGCTGCGCTCAGCCGGTCCACCCACTTCGACTGGGTGCTGGCCCCCTACGACATCGCCGCATCCAAGGCGCATGCCCGGGTGTTGTTCCGGGCTGGGCTGCTTAGCGAGGAACAATGCGACGGGCTGTTGGTCGCGCTGGACCGCCTAGCCGACGACGTGGCCAACGGCAGGTTTGCGCCGCTCGACACCGACGAGGATGTGCACGCGGCGCTCGAGCGCGGCCTGATCGAGCGGGTGGGTCCTGATCTGGGTGGCCGGCTGCGGGCCGGGCGATCGCGAAACGACCAGGTGGCCACACTATTTCGGATGTGGCTGCGCGAAGCGGTAAGACGAGTGGCCGCCGGAGTGCTCGACGTCGTCGGCGCGCTCACCGAGCAGGCCGCTGCCTATCCAACTGCGATCATGCCCGGCAAAACCCACCTGCAATCCGCGCAGCCGATCCTGTTGGCCCACCATCTGCTCGCGCATGCCCATCCGCTGCTGCGTGACGTCGACCGGATCGTCGATTTCGACGAGCGCACTGCGGTATCGCCGTATGGGTCTGGAGCGCTGGCTGGGTCGTCGCTGGGCCTTGACCCTGATGTGGTTGCCGAAGAGCTGGCATTCTCGGCAGCCGCAGACAATTCGGTCGACGCGACTGCGGCTCGGGATTTCGCCGCGGAGGCGGCGTTTGTGCTCGCGATGATCGCCGTCGATCTGTCGCGGCTCGCCGAGGACATCATCATTTGGAGTTCAACGGAATTCGGGTACGTCACTTTGCACGACTCGTGGTCGACCGGCAGTTCGATCATGCCGCAGAAGAAAAACCCGGACATCGCCGAGCTGGCCCGCGGCAAGTCCGGGCGGCTGATCGGCAACCTGGCCGGGTTGCTGGCGACGCTGAAGGCACAGCCGCTCGCTTATAACCGCGATCTGCAGGAGGACAAGGAGCCGGTGTTCGATTCGGTGGCGCAGCTAGAACTGCTGCTGCCGGCCATGGCCGGACTGGTGGCTAGCCTGACGTTCAATGTGGAGCGGATGGCGGCGCTGGCGCCGGCAGGCTACACGCTCGCCACTGATATGGCGGAATGGCTTGTACGGCAAGGTGTTCCCTTCCGCGCGGCGCACGAGGCCGCCGGCGCGGCGGTGCGGATAGCGGAGCAGCGCGGCGTCGGGCTGGAAGAGCTGACCGACCAGGAGCTGGCCGCCATCCATCCTGCCCTGACCGGGGACGTCCGCCAGGTGCTGACGGTCGAGGGCTCGGTATCGTCGCGCGACGCCCGCGGGGGCACAGCGCCGATCCAGGTCGGCAAGCAGCTGGATAGCGTGCGCGACACCGCAGATCGGCTGCGACAGCAGCTGCGTCGCTAGCGTCTCTCCATCAGCTCGGAAAGCTCGAGCCAGCGGTCCTCCAACGCCGCGACGTCGTTTTCGAGCGCCAGCAACTCCTGCGTCAACCGCGTCAACCCGATGTGGTCGGACGGGTCGTGCTGGGCCAGGTCAGTGCGTTTACCAGCGATCTGGTCGGCCAGCCGCGCCAGCCGGCGCTCCAGCGCTGTCGCCTCCTTTTGCACCGCGCGCAGTTCAGCACCTGACGTCGTCTCGGACTTCGCGGCAGTGGCGGGACGCCGCTCACCGGCAGCCGCCGCCAGGTGTAGGTATTCGTCAATGCCGCCGGGCAAATGGCGCAGCTGGCCATGCAGAATCGCGTACTGCTGGTCGGTGATCCGCTCGAGCAGATATCGGTCGTGAGAGACCACAATCAAGGTGCCCGGCCAGGAGTCCAGCAGATCCTCGGTGGCGGCGAGCATGTCGGTGTCCACGTCGTTGGTGGGCTCGTCGAGCAGCAGCACATTCGGCTCGGCCAGCAACGTGAGCATCAACTGCAACCGCCGACGGAAACCGCCGGACAGGTCGCCCACCCGCGCGGACAGCTGCGCGCGGGAAAACCCCAGCCGCTCCAACAGCTGCGTCGGGCTGACTTCGCGGTCCGCGACCCGGTAGCCGCTGCGCAACCTGCCCACCAGATCGGCGACCCGATCACCGGCCGCCGCTGCCATCCCGTCGCCCTGCTGGTCGAGCATCGCCAGCCGAACCGTCTTGCCGCGTTTGACCCGCCCGCTGTCCGGCTGCACGGTCCCGGCGATCAGCGCCAGCAGCGTCGACTTGCCGGCACCGTTGGCACCAACGATGCCGGTCCGTTCACCCGGAGCGATCCGCCATTCGACGTCGCGCAGCACCGGCCGGCCGGCGAAGGAGACCGACACGTCGAGCAAGTCGATCACGTCCTTGCCGAGCCGCGCGGTGGCCAGCTTCGCCAGCTCCACAGTGTTGCGCAGCGGCGGCACATCGGCGATCAGTTGGTTGGCGGCCTCGACCCGAAACTTCGGTTTGGACGTCCGCGCCGCCGGCCCGCGGCGCAGCCAGGCCAATTCCTTGCGCAGCAGGTTCTGCCGTTTGGCCTCCGCTGCGGCGGCCAGCCGGTCGCGCTCGACGCGCTGCAGCACATAAGCGGCGTAACCGCCGTCGAACGGCTCGACCGTGCCGTCGTGCACCTCCCAGGTCGTGGTCGCCACCTCGTCGAGAAACCAGCGGTCGTGTGTAACCAGCAAAAGGCCACCGGTGTTGCGCGCCCAACGCTGCCGCAGGTGGCTTGCCAGCCAGGTGATCCCTTCGATGTCCAGATGGTTGGTGGGTTCGTCCAGGGCGATCACGTCCCACTCGCCGAGCAGCAGTGCGGCCAGCTGCACACGACGCCGCTGGCCGCCGGACAAAGCGGATAGCTCTGCATCCCAAGCAAAGTCGGACGCCAACCCATTGACCACCTCGCGGATGCGCGGGTTGGCGGCCCACTCGTGCTCCGCCCGGTCGCCGACCAGCGTCCGCCGGACAGTGCCGACGCGGCCCAGCGTGTCGGCCTGGCTCAACGCTCCGACCCGCAGCCCGCTGCGGCGAGTGACCCGGCCGGAATCCGGACGCAACTGACCGGTCAGCAAACCCAACAGACTGGATTTGCCGTCTCCGTTTCGTCCGACGATGCCGATGCGGTCGCCGTCACTGACCCCTAAACTGACCGACTCGAACACGACCCGAGTCGGGTACTCGAGGTGGACGTTCTCGGCCCCCAGCAGGTGCGCCACCGGCCCGACCCTAACCGGCTACGGCGGGGGCCAAAGCCGCGGGTCCACGCCCACAGATGTGCCATGATTGCCACGCTGTCAGGCCTGCCTGCAGCAGCGATACTTGATAGCGGAGGCGGTAGTGGATCTGAAACTGTCGGCGGTCACGCGGCCGGTCGAGCGTCTGATGGCCACGGCGCAGAACGGCCTGGAGGTCTTGCGGCTGGGTGGGCTGGAGACCGGCACCACGCCATCGCCGTTCCAGATCGTCGAGAGCGTGCCCATGTACAAGCTGCGGCGGTATTTTCCGCCGGACAGCCGCCCCGGCCAGCCGCCCGCCGGTCCTCCGGTGCTACTGGTGCACCCGATGATGATGTCGGCCAACATGTGGGACGTCACCCGCCAAGAAGGCGCGGTCGGCATCCTGCACGCCGCCGGGCTGGACCCATGGGTCATCGACTTCGGCGAACCGGACAAGGTCGAGGGCGGCATGCGCCGCACCCTGGCCGACCACATCGTCGCGCTGAGCCAGGCTATCGACACCACGACCGACGTCACCGGTCGCGATGTGCACCTGGCGGGCTATTCCCAAGGGGGCATGTTCTGCTATCAAGCTGCCGCATATCGCCACTCGAAAAACATCGCCAGCATTGTGGCGTTCGGGTCGCCGGTGGACACGTTGGCCGCGCTGCCGATGGGCGTTCCGCCCAACTTGGCCGCCGCGGCCGCCAATTTCATGGCCGACCATGTTTTCACCCGGCTGGCGATTCCAAGCTGGTTGGCGCGCACCGGTTTCCAGTTGATGGATCCGCTCAAGACTGCGAAAGCCCGCATCGATTTCCTGCGTCAACTGCATGACCGGGAAGCATTGCTGCCGCGCGAACCGCAGCGCAGGTTCCTGGAATCCGAGGGCTGGATCGCCTGGTCGGGTCCAGCAGTCTCCGAGCTGCTCAAGCAGTTCATCGCACACAACCGGATGATGACCGGCGGTTTCTCGATCAACGGCCAACTGGTGACCCTGACCGACATCACGTGCCCCGTGCTGGCCTTCGTCGGTGAAGTCGACGATATCGGCCAGCCGCCGGCGGTGCGGGGCATCCGGCGTGCGGCGCCGAACGCCGAGGTGTACGAATACTGCTTGCGGGTCGGCCATTTCGGGTTGGTCGTCGGATCGAAAGCGGCACAGCAGACCTGGCCGACCGTCGCGGCCTGGGTGCTGTGGATCTCCGGATCCGGTGACAAGCCGGCCGACATCGTCCCGATGGTCGAACAGCCGGTCGAACCCGCGCAATCCGGTGTGGCGCTGACTTCCCGGCTGGCGCACGGTGTCGGGGAGGCATCCGAGGTGGCGCTGACCCTAGCCCGCGGCGCGGCGGAGGCTGTCGTCGCAGCCAACAAATCGGTGCGGACCCTGGCCGTGGAAACCGTGCGCACAATGCCCAGGCTGGCCCGGCTCGGCCAGATCAACGACCACACCCGCATCTCGCTGGCCCGGATCATCGACGAACAGGCCCACGACGCGCCACAAGGCGAATTCCTGTTGTTCGACGGGCGCGTCCACACCTACGAGGCGGTTAACCGGCGCATCAACAACGTGGTTCGCGGCCTCATCGAAGTCGGTGTGCGGCAGGGCGACCACGTCGGTGTGCTGATGGAGACCCGGCCCAGCGCCTTGGTCGCCATCGCGGCGCTGTCGCGGCTCGGCGCGGTCGCCGTGCTGATGCGACCCGACAGTGACCTGGTCGCGGCAGCACGCATCGGCGGTGTCAGCCAAATCGTCACCGACCCCACCAATCTCGACACCGCGCGCCAACTCCCCGGCCAGATCCTGGTGCTCGGCGGCGGTGAGTCCCGCGATCTGCACCTGCCGGAGGACGCCGACGTCATCGACATGGAAAAGATCGACCCCGACGCCGTCGAGCTTCCCGCCTGGTACCGGCAGAACCCCGGACTGGCACGGGATTTGGCGTTCATCGGGTTCAGCACCACGGCCAGCGGCGAGCTCGTTGCCAAGCAGATCACCAACTACCGCTGGGCGCTCTCGGCGTTCGGGACGGCCTCCACCGCCGCGCTGGGCCGCGGCGACACCGTGTACTGCCTCACGCCGCTGCACCACGAATCCGGGCTACTGGTCAGCCTCGGTGGCGCGGTGGTCGGCGGTGCTCGCATCGCGCTGTCGCGCGGCCTGCAACCGGACCGGTTCGTCGCCGAGGTCCGTCAGTACGGGGTCACCGTCGTGTCCTACACATGGACCATGCTGCGCGAGGTCATCGACCATCCGGGGTCCGCGTTGCAGGGCTACCACCCGGTGCGGCTCTTCATCGGGTCGGGAATGCCGACCGGGTTGTGGCAACGGGTGATTGACACGTTCGCGCCCGCCCACGTCGTCGAATTCTTCGCAACCACCGATGGGCAGGCGGTGCTGGCCAACGTGTCCGGCGCCAAGATCGGCAGCAAAGGCCGCCCGCTACCCGGTGCCAGCCGCGTGGAGCTTGGCGCCTACGACGCCGACCACGACCTGATCCTGGAAGACGAGCGGGGCTTCGTACAGGTCGTCGACGCCGACCAAGTCGGGGTCTTGCTGGCCCAGCCCCGCGGGCCGATCGACCCGACCGCCTCAGTCAAACGCGGCGTATTCGCACCCGCCGATACCTGGATATCGACGGAATATCTGTTCCGCCGCGACCCCGACGGGGACTACTGGCTGGTGGGACGGCGCGGTTCGGTGATCCGCACTGCGCGCGGGATCGTCTACTGCGAGCCGATCACCGATGCGCTGGGCTTCATCACCGCCGTTGACCTCGCAGTGACCTATGGGGTGTCGGTGCGTGGCCGACAGGTGGCCGTGGCGGCCGTGACGCTGCGGCCAGGCGCCAACATCACCGCCGCCGATCTGACCGAGGCCATCGCCAAGATGCCGCCGATCGGTGTGGGACCCGACATCGTGCATGTGGTGCCCGAGATGACGGTGAGTGCCACCTACCGGCCCACCGTCAGCGGGTTGCGGGCAGCCGGAATACCCAAGCCGGGCCGCCAGGTGTGGTACTTCGACGCGGCGGGCAACCAATTCCGCCGGTTCACGGCAGCGGTCCGCACCGAGCTGTTCGGCACGCATTGATAGAGCGCTTGCGATGATCGACGAAACGCTGTTGAGCATTCTGGTCTGCCCCGCCGACCGCGGCCCGCTGCTGCTGGTCGACAAACCCGACGGCGCGGTGCTGTACAACCCGCGGCTGCGCCGCGCCTACCGCATCGAGGACGGGATCCCGGTGCTGTTGGTCGACGAGGCCACCGCGGTCAGTGACGACGAGCACGTGCGGCTCATGGCGCGGGCCAATCCGGCAGCTCCCCAGTGAGGTAGCGCTGCAGATTCGGCGCGATCGTGCGTGCAATCTGTTCGGGGGGCAGCGATTTGAACGGATCCAACTCCAGGACATAGCGCGCCATCACCACCCCCACCAATTGCGACGCGACGAACTG
>NZ_DASRBZ010000107.1:0-6492 GCF_035653355.1 Mycobacterium sp.
CACGATCTGGCCTCCTTTCTGGGCGCATTCGTCGGTCTCGACCGTCACTTTCATCACGCCGCGCAGCGGGCCGTGCTCCTGCGGTTGCAGTGAGATGACCTGTGTGGTGGTCTCGTTTGCTGTCGTCCCGTTCGGCCCGAGGCAGGGGAACTGTACGGTTTCTGGCCGCGACTGCCAGGCGCCGTCCCGGAAATCCAGGATGAGGACGTGGGTGCCGGCTGTCGTGCTGATCGTTTGGTGGTTGTCGTCGTCCAGCAAGACTGCGTTGGCGACGCATCCGGTAGGTGTGCACGACGTGCGGAAGGCCCACCACGTGGTGACATTCGGTGGCTGCGGGTCGGGCGCGTCATTGTAGGTTTGCTGCGCACGGTTGACGTCGATCTGGTATGTGCCGTCGAGCATGGCCGGCGGCGCTGCCGGGGTTTTGATGGTCGGGGCGGCGGCCGCAGCTGTGGTGCTCGTTGTGGGGACGCTGACCTGAGGTGCCGTCGCCTGGTTATTGCGGGTGAGCGTGATGCCGGCAAGTAGGCCGACCAATGTGAGCACCGCCCCGGCCGCCGACCCCAACAAGATCCACGGCCACCGGCGACTCGCCGCGACCGGTGTAGGGGTTGGCGGCACGGTACTGCGCCGTCGAGGCAGCCGCTGCGCCAGCGTGGTCATCAGCGACTGCCGGACGCCGCGAGGTTTGTAGTGCGTTGCGGTTTCGGCTTGGCTCGCAAGCGTCGCTTCGTCGGGGTAGTCGAGGGTAAGAACGGCCTCGGGGCTGCGATCACCTACTGAGACGCCGGCCATCCCGACCAGCGCATCGGCGAACGCGCGACAGCTGGCGAATCGGTAGGCGGGGTTTTCGCCGAGCGCGGTGGACAGCGCGCCGTCGAGACGCCACAAATCCGGGTGCCGATCGGCGAGTTTGGGTGGCGCCGCGTTCAGCCGTTGGCTGACGTCGAGATCCTGGTACGGCGGCGCACCGGTGAGCAAATGAACTGTAGTGGCCGCCAGCCCGTACTGGTCGGCGCGCTCGTCGATGTGCGAGCCAGTCAGCTGCTCCGGCGCGGCGTAGGCAAGCGTGTCCGCGGGCAGCTCGCTGCGCGTCAGCCGTCGGGCCCTACCCAGTTCGCGTGCTAAGCCGAAGTCCGCCAACAGGATCCGTGGTTCACCGCCGCCCGGATTAGTCAGAAAGATGTTGGCCGGCTTTACAGCGCGGTGCAACATCGCGCGTTGATGCGCGTAATCCAATGCCCAGGCGATGGCAGCGACGATCGACAGCGCCTCACCGGCGGGCATCCCGGCCGGAAACTGCTCTCGCATGAGCTGCGCGGCATTGATGCCGTCGAGGTACTCCATCGCGATCCACAGCTGCCCGTCGAACTCGCCGCGGCCACACACCTCGACGATGTGCGGGTGATACAGCGTTGTGGCGATCTCGGTTTCACGGTGAAACCTCTCGCGGAACTTGCGGTCCGCTGTCATCGACCGAGGAAGGACTTTTAACGCGTCCTGGCGGGGAAGCGTCGGATGTTGAGCGAGATAAACCTCACCGGTGCCGCCAGTGCCCAGCATCCGAACGATGGTGTATCCAGCAAAGGTCGACCCAGGGGCCAACGGCATTCACCGATCCTATCGGCGGTCGGCGCCCCGCGTCTTGTCAGAACAGCCGGCCTCGCAAGATCACGAGGTCGGGGCTTCTCAGCACGCCGGGTCCTTGCCGCGGATCGTCGTTGTAGCACAATAGGTCTGCCGACGCACCATGATCCAAGCTCGTCCGGCCCAGCCAGCGTCGGGCATCCCATGACGCCGCGCCCAGCGCCTGGGTGGGACTCATCCCGATGCCCTTGAGCGCCTCCACCTCGTCGGCGATGCGGCCGTGGACGACCATGGTGCCGGCGTCGGTGCCGGCATATACCGGTACGCCCGCATCGCGTGCCGCGGCCATCCGCGAATAACACTTGGCATGCAGGTCGCGCATGTGCGCGGCGTAGGTTGGGTACTTTTCCGCCGAAGCAGCGATGCCGGGGAAGTTCTCGATATTGATCAGTGTGGGCACCAATGCGGTGCCGCGCTCGACCATCAGCTCGATGATGTCGTCGGTGACTCCGGTGCCGTGCTCGATGCAGTCGATGCCGGCGTTGATCAGGCCCGGCAGCGCGTCTTCGCCGAAGACGTGCGCAGTGACCCGTGCTCCGTGGGAGTGCGCGGCATCGATTGCCGTCTTGAGCACCTCGTCGGACCACAACGGTGCCAAATCACCGATCTGCCGGTCGATCCAGTCGCCGACCAGCTTCACCCACCCGTCGCCGCGTCTGGCTTGCTCGGCCACCAGCTGCGGCAGTTGCGACTCGTCGTCGAGTTCGATCGCGAGACCGGGCGAATACCGTTTGGGTCTGGCTAGGTGCCGGCCGGCGCGGATGATGCGCGGCAGATCGGCGTGGTCGTCCAGGGAGCGGGTATCGGTCGGTGAGCCGCAGTCCCGCAGCAGCAACGCGCCAACGTCGCGTTCCGTCTCGGCCTGGTTGATCGCCTCGTCGAGTTCGATGGCGCCGTGCGCGCCCAGCCCGACGTGGCAGTGCGCATCCACCAGACCCGGGATGATCCAGCCGCCGTCGAAGACAGTGTCAGTGCCGTTGACTGGTTCGACACTGATCTTTCCGTCGACGAGCCACAGCTCGAGCGGGGCATCGTCGGGCAGGCCTCTGCCGCGGATGTGCAGTCGCACCCCGCGCCTACTTCTTGCCGGGGAACTTCAGCTGGGACAAATCAAAGTCCGCCAGCCCCGGTGGCAGCTCGTTGAGCCCTTCCGGCATGTGTGACAGGTCGGGGAATCCCGCCGGCATGCCGGCGCCGAGCGGGCTGCGGGCTTTCGGCGGAGTAGGACCGCGCTTCTTGCCCTTTTTCCCCTTGCCCCCCTTGGCTTTCCGCGACGATTTACGTCCCAGGCCCGGCATGCCCATGCTGCCCATCATCGACGACATCATCTTGCGAGCCTCGAAGAACCGGTCAACCAGCTGGTTGACCTCCGAGACCGTCACACCGGAGCCGTTGGCGATGCGCAGCCGCCGGGAGGCGTTGATGATCTTGGGGTCGGCCCGCTCTTCGGGTGTCATCCCGCGGATGATGGCCTGTAGACGGTCCAGCTGTTTGTCGTCGACGGCGGCCAGCGCCTCTTTCATCTGGCCAGCGCCGGGCAACATGCCCAGCAGGTTGCCGATCGGCCCCATCTTGCGGATCGCCAGCATCTGTTCGAGGAAGTCCTCCAGCGTCAGCTCGCCGGTGCCGATCTTGGCGGCGGCGGCCTCCGCCTGTTGGGCGTCGAAGACCTGTTCGGCCTGTTCGATGAGGCTCAGCACATCGCCCATGCCCAGAATGCGGCTGGCCATCCGGTCGGGGTGGAAGACGTCAAAGTCCTCGAGCTTTTCACCGGTGGACGCGAAAAGGATTGGCACACCGGTGACTTCGCGCACCGATAGCGCGGCGCCCCCGCGGGCGTCACCGTCGAGCTTGGTCAGCACCACGCCGGTGAACCCGACGCCGGCGCCGAACGCCTCGGCGGTGGTAACGGCGTCCTGCCCAATCATGGCGTCGAGGACGAACAGCACCTCGTCGGGGTTGATGGCCGTGCGGATGGCGGCGGCCTGCGCCATCATCTCGTCGTCGATGCCGAGCCGGCCGGCGGTGTCGACGATGACGACGTCGAAGTGCTTGGCCCGCGCCTCGGCAACCCCTTGGGAGGCCACGGCCACTGGATCAGCGGGGCCAGCTTCGGGTGAGGCGCCGGGGTGGGGCGCGAACACCGCTACGCCGGCCCGCTCGCCGACGACTTGCAGCTGGTTCACGGCGGCCGGCCGCTGCAGGTCGCAGGCTACCAAAAGCGGTGTATGCCCTTGTCCGCGAAGCCATTTGGCGAGTTTGCCAGCCAGCGTGGTCTTACCGGAGCCTTGCAGGCCGGCCAGCATGATGACGGTCGGCGGTGTTTTCGCGAACGCGAGCTGTCGCGTCTGGCCGCCGAGGATGCCGATGAGCTCCTCGTTGACGATCTTGACGACCTGCTGCGCCGGGTTGAGCGCGCCGGATACTTCGGCGCCCTTGGCGCGTTCTTTGATCCGGCTGACGAACGCCCGCACCACCGGCAAGGACACGTCCGCTTCGAGCAGCGCCAGGCGGATTTCGCGGGTGGTGGCGTCGATGTCGGCGTCGGTCAACCGACCCTTGCCGCGCAGCTCCTGCAGGGCGCCGGTCAGGCGGTCGGAGAGTGATTCGAACACGCCGCAAGCCTAGTGGCGATCGCAAGCGCGGCGGAGCCGGGCGCAGCGGGTCGCCACCATCAACCACGTGGCGATCGCAAGCGCGGCGGAGCCGGGCGCAGCGGGTCGCCACCATCAAGCACGTGGCGATCGCAAGCGCGGCGGAGCCGGGCGCAGCGGGTCGCCGCCTTCGGGACCAGCCGGGGGACGACGAGCGCGAACGGCGCGAGGAGCCAGCTCGGCCCTGAGGTCGGGTTGCGGCAGGCAGGGCGGCAACTCATAATCCCCGGTAGCAAAGGTGGACCGGGATGCTCTTGACCAGCGGCAGTCCGCGATCACAATCCACCGCGACGAGGTCACCGGTGAAGTGAACGACGATTCGGGCGCCGATATTGTCGGTCGCCAGTACGAGCGGTGGCGGTATCCACTTCCTATCGAAGACCTCGGTGCATGGACTGCTAACCACTGGGAATGGTTCGACCCTGCGCATGCGCACCGAGTTTTCTGGCCGGATCGGGACTACAAAGCCGATCTCGACATCCTGATTGCTGGTTGTGGCACCAACCAGGCGGCGGTTTTTGCGTTCACCAACCCCGCAGCCAAAGTTGTGGCGGTCGATATCAGCCAGTCGTCCCTGGACCATCAGCAATATCTGAAAGACAAGCATGGGCTTGCCAACCTCGAGGTCCACCTGCTTTCCGTCGAAGAATTGCCGAGACTCGGACTCGACTTCGACCTCGTTGTATCGACTGGCGTTTTGCACCATATGGCCGATCCACAGGTAGGCATGAAAGCGCTCGCCGGTTGCCTGCGGCGGGATGGCGCTCTCGGTGTAATGCTCTACGCGAAGTACGGCCGCATGGGGGTTGAACTGCTGCAATCGGTCTTTCGCGACTTGGGGCTGGGCCAGGACGACGCCTCGGTCAAAATGGTTAAGGACACCCTCTCCGTGCTTCCGCCAGATCACCCTATTCAGAGCTATCTCAAAATTGCGCAGGATTTGCAGTCCGATGCCGCACTCGTCGATACGTTTCTGCCCGCGCGCGAGCGAAGTTACACGGTCGAAGAGTGTATCGATCTAGTCAGCTCGGCTGGGCTCACATTTCAGGGATGGTTTCACAAGACGCCCTATTACCCGCACGATTTGTTCGCGCCCAACACCGCGTTCTATTCGGCGGTGAATGCGTTGCCCGAGCGCAAACTGTGGTCGGTGATGGAACGTCTGCAGACCTTGAACGGTTGCCATTTTTTCATGGCATGTCGCCGGGACCGACCGAAAGAGAGCTACACAATCGATTTCTCGACCGTTGAATCCCTCGATTACGTTCCGGTGCTGCGGACTCGTTGCGGTGTCTCCGGCACTGAGATCGTTTGGCCGGGTGCGCGTTTGCGTGTCACCGCGAGCCAGCTGCCGTTCGTGCAGCATGTCGATGGGCGTCGCACGATTCGAGAGATTGTTGCAGCGGTGGCGCGGACGGGCGACTCGCCCGATGCCAGCGCGCCCGAGCTGCAGGCGTTCGGGCGCAAGCTTTTTCAGTCGCTGTGGCGTCTCGATTGGGTGACCATGGCCTTGGACCCGGCTTCAGGTTAACTGTCAGCTACTTCCCCGTCGGCGCCGTCATCCACAAGGGAGACGTCCGGCGAAACCTTTACCGCCGCGTACCAGCAATTGTGAGATTTACTTAACCAGACTTTTACGTGCGCGCCGCGCATATCGAACTTTCGCCTGCTGCTGCCAGCAGCAGATGTATCGAGCTGTACGGGATCGCAGGCAATTTGTTAAAAGTTTGTCCGCCGACGTTAAAAAACAATTAACCCGCTATGTGTCCCACCCCTCCTTACGCGAGGGTGTAGCCGTGGATGCGTTGCTAGACACCCACACCCATTGGTCACGTCGGCCCAGCCCCGTTAAGGGGCCGATCCTTTTCCCGGGAGAAATGTATGTCGTTCGTGAAGACGCTGCCTGAGGCGCTCGCCGCGGCGGCGACGCAACTGGAGGCTCTGGGCAGCTCGATGGCCGCCGAGAACGGGGCCGCCGCCGCCCCGACCACGGCAATCGCCCCTGCGGCTTCCGACGAGGTGTCGGCGTTGCAGGCAGGAATCTTTTCTACCTACGGCCAGCTCTACCAAACGGCCAGCACGCAAGCTCAGGCCATTCACCAGCAGTTTGTGAGCCTCCTGGGTACAAGTGCCGGCTCGTACGGAGAGACGGAGGCGGCCAACCAGGTGGCGGCCGCCTCGACGCCGTTGT
>NZ_DASRBZ010000108.1:0-7751 GCF_035653355.1 Mycobacterium sp.
GCGCGGTGAGATCGACCTGAACGCACCGGTCGCCCGCTATTGGCCGGAATTTGGCCGGGCAGGTAAGGAAGACATCACGGTCGCGATGGTGATGAACCACCGATCCGGCGTGATCGGGCCGCGGGAGCCGGTGCCGTGGCAGCAGATGGCCGACTGGGATTTGGTGTGCGACCGGCTGGCCGCCGGCGAGCCGTGGTGGAAGCCCAATACCGCGCAGGGCTACCACATGTTTACCTTCGGCTTCATCCTCGGCGAGGTGTTCCGTCGAGTCACCGACACCACGATTGGCCACTACCTGCGCAGCGAGATCGCGGAGCCACTGGGTATCGAGGTCCACATTGGCCTCCCCGCCAGCGAACACCCCAGGTGCGCGGATCCGGTGAACAAGCCGCATATCCGCGAGATGCTGGCCTCTGCGCAGGCACCCGCCTGCCCCGTCTCGCTGGACGAACACCCCAAGGCCGGGTTGTCCGTCGGAATGGGGTTTGCACCTGACGACGAACTGGGCTCCAACAACCTGAAGCTGTGGCGCGAGCTGGAGTTCCCCGCCAACAACGCACAGGTGTCGGCGCTGGGAATGGCGACCTTCTACAACGCGCTTGCCCAAGAGAAGCTGCTGACCCGCCGCCATATGGAGCTCGTGCGGGTTTGTCAGGGCGGCTTCGAGACGGACCTGGTGCTGGGCCCACGGGTCGCCGACCACGGGTGGGGTCTTGGCTACATGCTCAACCAGCGCTGCCTTAACGGACCCAACCCGGGGATTTTCGGGCACGGCGGCCTGGGCGGGTCATTCGCGTTCGTAGACCTCGAGCACCGAATCGGCTACGCGTACGTCATGAATCGCTATGACGCCACCAAGGCCAACGCCGACCCGCGGAGTGTCGCCTTGAGCGACGAGGTCTACGCGGCCTTGGGTGTCAGGAGGGGCTGACCCCGTTCAGCGCGGGGTGTCAGTGTCCCCCGCCCCCGCCATGACCGCCGCCACCGTTTCCGCCGTCTCCTGGCCCGCCGACGCCGGGTCCAACCCCGGGGCCGTTCGGCCCGGGACCATTTACTCCAGGGCCGTACCCAGGTCCAGGTACACCGTTACCGGGTCCCAGATTGTTGCAATACGGGCCATTGCCGGGGTTCCAGGCCTCGCCCGGGTTGCACGGGAGATTCGGGAAAGGCGTCACTTGGGCTTGAATGCCGCTCGCGCCACCGAGTCCAGCCAAGCCCAGGCCGGCGGTCATGATCGTCACTGCTGCAAACCGCGTTGATTTCCTCATGATGAACGCGTACCCGCCCGCCCGGAACGGGAAACTCCCAGCGTGCCCACCGGATTTGGCATCCAATGTGGTCGGGTCGGACGGCGTGCCCGTTGAGGCAGTCGTCCGGCCCGGTTAGGTGGACGGTCGGGAGTTAGCGTCCGGGGCCAGGCCCGTGGTCGTCACGTCCGCCGGGGCCGGGGTGCCAGTCGCCAGGTCTGCGGTCGTCAGGTCCGCGGTTGTCGCCGGGGCCACCCCAGTAGTCACGGCCATGATCAGGTCCATCGATGTCGCGGTGGTGGTCGTCGTGGCAGTTGCCCCAATCCCAGTTGGGACCCCAAACCGGATCCCAGAACTGACCCGGGCACCAGTGGTATTCGGGCAAGGGCCGAGGCTGGGCTTGGGCACCGGTTGCTGCACCCAAACCGACCAGCCCTAAGCCAGCGGTCATAACGACTGTTGTTGCGCCAAAACGCGCGTATTTCTTCACGTTTCACTAGTACCATAGCAGCCTGGGATCAAACCGCTTGGAGCGCAGTGATTTTCAGCATAGCCCCCTGGTAACTTGCTGCCAATATGCTAGGGGTTAGCCGGATGCCACCTTCACCGTTGACATGTTGGACACCAGAAGATATTCCGACCCTCCAGCTCGGCAGTGTGGATTGCGGTGGCGCACACCCGGCACGGGTCGCCGGCTCGGCGGTACACGTAGGTGCGGGGCCGGTCCGGCAGGTATGACGGTGCACCGTGGTCGTGCTCGGGCCGGACGACGATGATCTTGCCGCGGCGCAGCCCAATCTTCATCAGCTCCACCAGATCTCGCCACGCGGCGTCGAATTGCGCGTCGGTGATCGTCCGGCCAGGCCGGTAGGGGTTGATACCGTGTAGAAACAGCAGTTCGTTGCGGTAGACGTTGCCGACGCCGGCGATCACTGTTTGGTCCATCAGCAGTGCGCCAATCGGCCTGCGGGACTTGGTGATCCGCGCCCAGGCCCATGCCGGGTCGGCGTCGCGACGCAGCGGGTCGGGACCAAGCCGGGACACCACGTCGGCGACCTGGGCATCGTCGAGCAGTTCGCACACCGTCGGACCGCGTAGGTCGGTGCCGTATTCGGCGCCCACCATACGCATTCGGACCTGTCCCACTGGTGGCGGCATGGCGAGTCCTGGCGGACGGGCCCATTCGGTGAAATGACCGTACAAGCCGAGGTGTACATGCACGGTTGGGCCATCAACGTAGTGGTGGAAGAGGTGCTTGCCCCATGCGCTGGTGCGCTGCAGGACCCGGCCGTCGACAACGGAGGCCGGCCCGGCGAATCGGCCCTGCGGGCTCGACACCGCCACCGGCGCACCGGCGAAACGGCGTTGATGCAGCCGGGCCAGCCGGTGCAAGGTGTGCCCTTCGGGCACGGTCAGCCCGCCGTTGGGGTTTCAGGCCCGGGCACCGGCGGCGGTTGATGGGTGCGTTCGTATTCGTCGAGAATGTCGATACGACGTTGGTGGCGTTCGGCTTTCGACCACTGTGTGGTCAGGAACGCATCGACGATGGCAAGCGCCTCCGAAACAGTGTGCATGCGGCCGCCGATGCCGATCAGCTGGGCATTGTTGTGCTCGCGCGCCAACGTCGCGGTTTCGACGCTCCACGCGAGGGCGCACCGTGCCCCGGGTACCTTGTTGGCGGCGATCTGCTCCCCGTTGCCCGACCCACCCAGCACAATGCCCAAGCTGCCCGGGTCGGCGACCGTGCGGGTCGCGGCGGCGATACAAAACGGCGGATAGTCGTCGTCGGCTTGATAGCTGAACGCGCCGCAGTCGATCGGCTCGTGCCCGGAATTCGTCAGGTGCTCGATGATCTGCTGTTTGAGCTCGTAGCCGGCGTGATCAGAACCCAAGTAGACGCGCATGCCCGACATTGTGCCGGACGCTTCGGGCTACGCAGACCTCAGTCGAATTGCGGCGGCTCGGTACGGGTTCGCTTCAGCTCCCAGAAGTGGGGGTACGACGCGAAAGTCACCGACGCGTCCCACAGCTTGCCGGCATCCTCACCGCGCGGAATCTTCGACAGCACCGGGCCGAAGAATGCGACCCCGTTGACGTGGATGGTCGGCGTGCCGACGTCCTCGCCGACGGCGTCCATCCCCGCGTGGTGGCTCTTGCGCAGTGCCTCGTCGTAAGCGTCGCTGTTAGCCGCTTCGGCCAGCTCGGCGGGCAAGCCGACCTCCGCCAGCGACTGCTTGATGACCTCGTCGAGGTCCTTGTTGCCCTCGTTGTGGATGCGGGTGCCCATCGCGGTGTACAGCGGTGAGAGCACCTCGGCGCCGTGGGCTTGCTCGGCGGCGATCGCCACCCGCACCGGACCGAAGGCCTTCGTCAGCCGTTCGCGGTATTCCTCGGGCAGATCCTCGCGCTTCTCATTGAGCACCGCGAGGCTCATCACATGGAAGTTCGCCTCAATGTCGCGGACCTTCTCGACTTCCAGGATCCAGCGCGAGGTGATCCAGGCCCACGGGCACAACGGATCGAACCAGAAATCGGCGACTGACTTCTCGGACATACTGGATCCTCTCATCGACGGTCACGGCAGCCGTCCAGCACAACCGTAGTCGGCGCAGAACTGTTCCCGGCGGCTCGAACTTGATTGCCCGACTCCTCCTCATCGCGCTACGCGCTCTGCATCGTCGCCGGGCTCGAACTTGATTGCCCGGCTCCTCCTCATCGCGCTACGCGCTCTGCATCGTCGCCGGGCTAGGTTTAGACCGTGGCACTTCCCAACTTGACCCGTGACCAAGCCGTCGAACGCGCCGCTCTGGTCACCGTCGACAAATACCGCATCAGCCTCGATCTGACCGACGGCGACGGCGCGCCCAGCGAGCGCACCTTCCGGTCGAGCACGACGGTGGAGTTCGATGCGCTGGCCGGCGCCGACACCTTCATCGATATCGCCGCAGACACCGTTCATCGCGCCACCCTCAACGGCCGCGAGCTCGACGTCTCGGGCTACGACGAATCGACCGGCATTGCGCTCACCGGCTTGGCGGAGCACAACGAGCTCGTCGTCGATGCCGACTGCCGGTACTCCAACACCGGCGAGGGGTTGCACCGCTTCGTCGACCCGGTAGACGGTGAGGTCTACTTGTACTCGCAGTTCGAAACGGCCGACGCCAAGCGCATGTTCGCGTGTTTCGACCAGCCCGACCTCAAAGCCGCCTTCGACGTGTCGGTGCGGGCACCCGAACACTGGCAGGTCGTCTCCAACGCTGCCGCCGTCACCGCCGAAAACGGTCGACACACCTTCGCCACCACCCAGCGGATGAGCACCTACTTGGTGGCGTTGATCGCCGGGCCCTACGCGAAGTGGACCGACACCTACATCGATGAGCACGGCGAGATCCCGTTGGGCATCTTCTGCCGGGCCACACTAGCCGAATACATGGATGCCGAGCGGCTGTTCACCCAGACGAAGCAGGGATTCGGCTTCTACCACAAGCACTTTGGCGTGCCGTATGCGTTCGGCAAATACGACCAGCTGTTCGTGCCGGAGTTCAACGCCGGCGCCATGGAGAACGCCGGGGCGGTGACGTTCATCGAGGACTATGTGTTCCGCAGCAAGGTCACCCGCGCCTCCTACGAACGACGCGCCGAGACGGTGCTGCACGAGATGGCGCACATGTGGTTCGGCGATCTGGTCACCATGCGGTGGTGGGACGACTTGTGGCTTAACGAGTCGTTCGCCACCTTTGCCTCGGTGCTCTGCCAAAGCGAAGCCACCGAATTCACCGAAGCGTGGACGTCGTTCGCCAACGCGGAAAAGTCGTGGGCTTACAGGCAGGATCAGCTGCCGTCAACGCATCCGGTGGCTGCCGACATTCCCGACCTGGCCGCCGTCGAGGTCAACTTCGACGGCATCACCTACGCCAAAGGCGCCAGTGTGCTCAAACAACTGGTGGCCTACGTCGGCCTCGAGCAGTTTCTGGCCGGCCTGCGTGACTACTTCAACACCCACGCTTTCGGAAACGCGACGTTCGACGACCTGCTCAAGGCGCTGGAGAAGGCGTCCGGACGGGATCTGTCCGATTGGGGCCAGCAGTGGCTGAAAACCACCGGGCTGAACACGCTGCGGGCTGATTTCGACGTCGACGCCGAGGAACGGTTCACCCGGTTCGCGATCCAGCAGAGCGGTGCTGCGCCGGGTGCCGGTGAAACCCGGGTGCATCGGTTGGCGGTCGGCGTTTACGACGACGACGGCAGCGGCAAGCTGGTCCGAACGCACCGCGAAGAACTCGACGTCACCGGTCCGACTACGGACGTTCGAGCGCTGCAAGGCCTTTCGCGTGGCCAACTAGTGCTCGTCAACGACGACGACCTGACCTACTGCTCGCTTCGTCTCGATCAGCAGTCGCTGCAAACCGCGCTGGATCGGATTGCCGATATCGCCGAGCCGCTTCCGCGCACGCTGGTCTGGTCAGCGGCGTGGGAGATGACCCGCGACGCCGAAATGAAGGCCCGCGATTTTGTGGCACTGGTGTCTCGCGGTGTGCAGGCCGAAACCGAGATCGGGGTGGCCCAGCGGCTGCTGATGCAAGCGCAGACCGCACTGGGCTCTTACGCCGAGCCCGGCTGGGCCCGCGAGCATGGTTGGCCGGCGTTTGCCGACCGGCTGCTGGAGCTGGCCTGCAATGCAGAGCCCGGATCGGATCACCAACTGGCCTTCGTCAACGCGCTGTGCTCGTCGGTGTTGTCGAGCCGCCATGTCGCGATGCTGGCGGACCTGCTTGACCGCGACCCCGCCGTGTTGGGATTGGCCGGACTTGACGTCGACACTGACCTGCGCTGGCGCGTCGTGACGGCGTTGGCGACCGCCGGCCACATCGACGCCGACGGGCCGGAAACGCCGTTCATCGACGCCGAAGTGCAGCGTGACCCGACGGCGGCCGGCAAGCGTCACGCCGCCCAAGCCGCGGCAGCACGCCCACAACTGCGGGTCAAGGAAAAAGCGTGGACCACGGTCGTCGAGGACGACACCCTGCCCAACGTCATGGGGCGGTCCATCATTGCGGGGATCACGGCACCGGGTCAGGCCGAGTTGCTCAAGCCGTTCACCGCGCGCTACTTCACGGCGATACCCGGTGTGTGGGCGCGGCGATCCAGTGAAGTCGCGCAAACAGTGGTGATAGGCCTGTATCCGTCGTGGGACATCACCGACGATGGCCTAGCGGCCGCTGACGAGTTTTTGGCCGATCCCGAGGTGCCGCCGGCGTTGCGCCGACTGGTGCTGGAGGGCCGCGCCGGAGTCGAGCGGGCGCTGAAAGCCCGCCGGTTTGACGCCGCCTAAAGCTGCCTGTGCCGCGGGCTACGGGGGGTCGATGCCGGCGCTGAGTTCACGCACCGCGCTGACCAGTCCGTCGATCAGCTTGCCGTCTTTGAATGCCGACGCTGCGGCCGCCACCGCAAGCGGCGCAGCGGATTCCGCGCCGCGGCCACGCAGCTGTGCGCCGTACACCACCTCGATCGCATGCTGGTCCGGCGAGACGGCGATCAGTACCGCATTGTTCGGTGTGGGCACCTCGGCGAGGATCTCGCGGGCCCGCGCTGCGGTGTCGCTGCCCAGATCACCGATGTAGACGGCCAACCGCGCCTTGGTCTTGCGCGTGCCGTAGGTCAGCGCATCGTCGAGCGTGACGAGATCTTTGAGCGGGAAGGGGTAGTGCACCGAGACGTCGCCGGGTTCGGTGACCCCCGAGAGCCGTCCGCTGGCGGTGACCACCCAGCCGTTCGGCAACTGCGCGGGTTCGATGGTCGCGACTTCACCAGTTGCCACTGGCGCCACCCCCCACAATCAATTCCGAGCTGCCGTGTCCGTGGTGGCTGCCGCCGACCTCCTCGTCGACAGCGGCCCACAGGATCGGCGGATGCGTCCACGGCTCCGACAGCTTGTACGTCGCCGGGTGGGGCCCCTTGCGCGACCAGATCAGCGCCGCCAGCACGGCTACCAGCAGCAGCGGGATTCCCACAAAGTAGAGGTGGATCTCCATCATGCTCACGACGGAAACCGTATCCCATCGCGAGTTCTGACTCCGATTGCCCGGCTTCTCCGCATCGCGCTACGCATCGTCGCCGAGCTAGGCAGCACCCTCGCCGAGGTACCGGGCCCACGCCGGGTCGAGTTCCTTGACCGTGGACAGCAGTCGCCAGTGCTGGCCCTTCGGCGGCATCGGCGCCAGGTGAAGGGTCCAGCCCAGTTCAGCAAGCAGCTTGTCACCTTTGCGATGGTTGCAGGTCGAGCAGCAGGCCACGCAGTTCTCCCAGGAGTGGTCTCCGCCGCGGCTGCGCGGCACTACGTGGTCGACTGTGTCGGCCTTAGACCCGCAGTAGGCGCAGCAGAACCGGTCGCGGTGCATCAGCGCCGCCCTGGTCATCGGGATACGGGCCCGGTAGGGCACCCGGACAAACGAGCGCAGCCGGATAACTGACGGTACGGCGATCGTCCTGGTCGCGGAGTGGATG
>NZ_DASRBZ010000109.1:0-4907 GCF_035653355.1 Mycobacterium sp.
AGCGGCGCAGCTCCAGGGTGAGCTCGACCGGGCAGCACAGTTCGCCCCGCTGGTTGGTCACCTCGATCAGCAGATCCACAAGATAGCGGGGCGGGTCGACCGACGTGTCGTAGCGCTTCGCCACCGCGCGTCCTCGACCCACCATGGTGTCGCCGGCATAGATCGAGCCGGCCAGCGTCATCTTGCGGCGAACCACCCGGCTGTGCGGGCCGGCCCAGTCAGTCGCGACACGGTCGGCGAAGCCAGCGAGGTGCATGGTGTTGACGAATATCGTTGGGTGGCCGTGGCTTTGGGCGTAGGTCGGGTCGATGTGGCCGGGATAGTAGTCCCACGTCGCGCCGGCGTTCTCCACCACCCGCTGGTAGTCGATATCGTCGCGTACCTCCGGTAGGTCCACCGGAACGCTGAGCTGTTGCCAGTGGACCGTCATGACGATGCGCCGGGAGTGAAGCGGAACAACGTATTGCGGTTGGTGGCCACTACGGCCGCGTCTTGGCGGCGGTAGGTTTCCAGCGTCTCGACGAAGTGGCCCACGCCCAGCCGGGTCCGCTTTTCGCTTGACACCGACACGACCTGCTCGACGACGCTGAGCCGGTCTCCTTTGACGATCGGCAACGGGAACTCGGCCTCGTTGGCGGCGTTGATGAACGTCGTGCCGGGAAGGGGCACCCGCAGCGCGATCGACGCCACCCGCGGCTCATCGCTGGGCAGCCACGGCGGCGGTATCAGCCATCCCATCAGCAGCGCGGGCGGTGCCAGCAGACCACCCCACGTCGCTGCGGCGAACTCGGCGTCCCAAAATGCCGGATTGGCATCGTGAACCAGCGCGGCAAACAGCTGGATCCGCGCCGCACTGACCACCGCGCCCGCGGTTCGCGGTTCGGTGGCCACTCCGACCATGCGCAGGGCATCCTCATAGCTGCCGAAGGCGAGTTTGTCGCTGATATCCATCACATCATGAGCGGATGCCGACTCGGCATTGAATCCCATTGCAGCTCACGGGATGTGAAATACCAGCCGCCGCGCTCGTAGATGAGTTGATCTCGATAAGTTCCGGTGGTCCGCAGGGTAGTAACACCCACCCTGTCCACGGTAAAAAGCATGGCGACACAGTGCTGGGTTGCGTTGATGCCGTCGACGCTGATTTCGTGGTCGACGGCGACCAGGCGCTGTTTACCGTCGCCGTCGAACGCGGCGCCCAGGTCGGCGAACAGTTCCCCGTCGCGGGTAAAGGTGGCACCGGCGTGGCGGAAGGTTGCGATCCAGCGGTCACGGTCCCCTTCAGAGTAAAACCGGTTGTGCCTGGCGGTGAGATCCAGGATCGCGGCGCGCGCCGTCGCCGCATGGAGCAGGTACTCCTGCTGATAGGTCATGGTCATGGTGGTTTTCTCCGTCTCCAGGTCAACGACTAACGACGTATCCGTGGCTTTCTCGGTCCCACGCGTTAGGGCCGACACCTCGGCCGCGAAGAATATCCTTGCGCACCCGGCCGATCACGGTTCTTGGTAGATCGTTCACGATCTCGACATATCGCGGTACACAGAAGTACGGCATACGGTCAGCACAGAAGTCCAGGAGCTCCGCGTGCTCCAGCGTGGCGTTGGGGTGCAAGGTGACGATCAATAGGATGTCGTCCTCGCCGAGTTCGCTGGGCACCCCAACCACCGCGGCCTCGAGCACAGCTGGATGACGCATGACGATGCTCTCTACTTCGACCGAGGAGACGTTCTCGCCGCGTCGGCGCAGCGAATCCTTCACCCGGTCGAGGTAAGTCAGGTTGCCGTCGTCGTCGAGGACGCCGAGATCACCGGTGCGAAACCACGCAGGGTGCCGGTCGACCCGCAGGCCGGGCTTCTCGAGGGGAGGGGCGACATAGCCTTCGCTCATCACGTGCGGATATCGGGCGCGGCAAGCGATTTCGCCTGCCTTTCCTGCCGGCAGCGGGCTGCCGTCCGTGTCGAGGATGCGGACGTCGAAACTCGGATTCGGCCGGCCCGACGTTCCCGGCACGCCCTCGTCGGCGACGCCCTTGACGGCGACGGGAAAGGCCTCGGTCAGACCGTACATGGTGACGATCCGGCAGCCGTAGCGCTTTTCGATGTCCCGGTAGATGGCGGCGTCGATGGGTGCTGCTGAGATAAACCGCAGCGGCAGTTGGGCGTCACCGGGGTCGGGGGGCTGGTTCCACAGCATGGACACCATCGCGCCGGCACCGGCGAATCCCGCTGCCACACAAGCGCGCACATCGTCCCACACTTCGCTGGGATGGAAAGCGGGTGCCAGCACGGTTGTCCCGCCGACCAGCATGGGCGCCAGCACCGACGGCGCCGCGCTGAGATGAAACAGCGGCATCGCGGTCCACACGACCTCGCCGGCCCTGAAGTCCCAGGCCGCCGCCACGGTCGCGGCCGTAGAGAACAGGTAATGCCACGTGGTGGCAACCGCTTTCGATGCTCCCGTCGTACCCGAGGTGAAAAACAGCGACCCCACCTCGCCAACATCGACCGGGCTGTCGACGACCGACCGCGCGGCCCCTCGGCTTAGCAAGCCATCGAGTGAATCTCCTTGGACCACAACGTGGCTCACTGTGCTCAGCCCGGCAGCAACCTCGTCGACTCGCGGCAGACGCTCCGGGTCGGTGATCACCACCTTCGCCTGCGACAACCGCAGCGCGTGCAGCAGGAAGTCACCCTTGTTCGCGGCATTCACCGCGGCGGTCACCGCGCCGATTCGGGCCGCGCCCAACCAGAAGTACACCCATTCCGGGCAGGTCGTGGTGAACAGCGCAACACCGTCGCCGCGACCGACGCCGAGGTCGGTCAAAGCGCTCGCCGCGGCGCAGGATCGCTGCCGCATCTGCTCGAATGTCACCGGCGTTCCGGCGATTGACATCATCACCCGGTCGGGGTACTGCTGGGCGCGACGATCGAGTACCGCCGGGACGCTGAACCGGTCTACCCCGAAATCAGCCGGACCGATGGGCTGTCCCCGGTCCCCCGACATCAGACGGCTCAAGCTTGTGCGGCTGCCGGGTCCGGCTCGCCGTCGGGGGTGTATCCGAAGTCGTTGGGCGAAGGTTGTTCCCCGGGGTAGAAGCGGTGGGCCCAGCGGCGCAGCGCCGCATAGTCATGGGCTTCTTCGGGCGCCAAGTTCGGCTTCTCCAGGTATTTCATGTTCTCCCAGGTGAAGAAGTCCTGCTTGACGACCTCTTGCTGCAGCGCCAAGAACCGCGCGGCCCGTCCGGTGGGCACCTCGCCAGAATCACCTGGTTCGCGAACAGACGCCTGGGTGTAGAAGTAGTCGGTGTAGTCCTGGTCGACCGGCGTCTGACCGGTGACCTGGATGGTGGCCACCAGCTCGCTCGGGAATCGCACAATTCCCAGCCCCAACGAGTAGTTGTCGTAGATGATCTTGGCGTCGACAGGGCCGTTCGGCGTCAACCAGGTTCGTTCGCGGCCGCCACCGAAATTGGCGTTGACCGTGGCGTGCAGGTGGTAGCCCGCGACCTCGAACGAGGCGGTGGTGGCCGGGTTCGCGGCCTTGTGCACGTACTGAACGTGATAGGGGTCGGCGGCGTTCTCGATGATCATCTGCGCGTGCACCTTGACCCGGTTCAGCATCCGGCTGTGCGGATGCAGCGGGTAGTACTCGCCGGTCTCCAGTTCTGGCAGCACGGGCGGTTGCCAGTACGGCGACCTGCCGTGGCGCTCGTGCCAGACCAGGATGAAGCCGTACCACTCGGTACTCGGGTAGGTGCGGATCCGAACGTTCTGCTTGCAGCCGATCTTGCTGTAGGGGATCAGCGCGTTGGTGCCGTCACCACGCCAGCGCCAGCCGTGCCAGGGGCAGACGATGTTTTCGCCCTCGACCGTGCCGCCGACACCCATGTTGGCGCCGAGGTGCTGACAGTAGGCGTCGAGGACATGAATTTGGCCCGACTCGGTGCGGAAAAGCACCAGCTCTTCGCCGAAGTAGTGCACCCGCTTGACCTCGCCGGCGGCCAGATCGGATGCGAACCCGACGATGAACCAGCCGGTCGGGAACCGGTAGGGCGACAGCCCGATGCCACTCGGACCGAATTCGCGTTCCGAAGGATCCATCGCCGAATCCGTGATTGTCTGTGTCACTATCTCTCCGTTTCCCACGCGGCCGAGCGGCAGGAGTGCGTCTGGCTCACCGCGGTTCGAAGACTCGCTCTATTTTTACTATTTTAGGGATTGAACGTCAACGAGGGGCGCTACGGTGACCATGTTGAGGCACCCCCAACGCCCCAAGTGAATCGAGGTTGCACATGACGACCGCGGCAGTGGACCTTTCCGATTTTGACTTGTGGCGCAATGGGTTTCCCGATGAACTGTTCGCCGAGCTGCGACGCACCAGGCCACTTTTCCGCCACGACCGTACTTCTGGCGTCGCGAAGACCGGCGTCGAGCGTGACTTCTGGATTACCACCAGGCACCGGCACGCCGTGCGGCTTCACCGTGACGCCGACTCGTTCACCGCAGTGGACGGCCCCCTGATCCAGCCCATCGACACGTTTATGTCGTACCCGACGATCATCGACATGGATCCGCCGGAGCTGAATAGGCGCCGCAAACTCATCTCGAGTGCTTTTACCCCGCGGGCGATCGCCAAGCTGGAAGACGGCATCCGAGCGCGCGCCGCGGGGATGATCGACCGCCTCGTCAGTCAAGGCGGCGGAGACTGGATCACCGATGTCGCCGACCAGTTGCCCATGACGGTCATCGGCGACATCATCGGCATCCCGGAGGAAGATCGGCCGCAGATTTTCACCGCCTTCGACCGCATCCTCACCGCACGCTCACCGCAGGGCCGGCTGAGCGAACAAGAGGAGGCCGAGCTCTACGCCACCGTCTTCGGGTACGCGCTGGAGCTCACCACCCAGA
>NZ_DASRBZ010000110.1:0-2225 GCF_035653355.1 Mycobacterium sp.
CCTCGTCACGGTGGTGCCGATACCGCCGCCGGCTGCGCCGGACACCACGACGATGCGGCCCTCGAGACTCAGGAGGTCATCTGCCGCCACCGATACCCGCTCCATCCACACCAAAAGGTCCGGCAGCTAATTGTCCGGACAAGATAGTCTTATGTACGCAATTGAGAACATGATTCTCCGCATGCGGCCCTGCGTCAAGGACTAGTGGCAGAAGCTGACGCGGGTATTGTCTGGACGAATATGCTTAGCGGGAGTACCGCGGAGGATCGCCGAGAATGTCGCTGCAGAAAAGCCGCTACCCGGTGCAGGGTTCGCCCATCGTGGCAGAAGGCTGGAGCCTGACTCGGCTCACTGCGCCGAGCCGGCTGTTCGGCGCCAACGGCCTGCGCACCGGTCCGGATGGGCGGGTTTACATCGCTCAGGTGACCGGCAGCCAGATCAGCGCGCTCGACGTCCAGACCGGCGACCTGGACACCATCAGCGCCAAAGGCGGCGACATCATTGCGCCCGATGACGTGGCCTTCGACCCCCGCGGCAATCTCTATGCCACCGAGGTGATGGACGGCCGGGTCAGCGTGCGCGGCACCGATGGCCGTACCCGGGTGCTGCGCAACGACGTCCCCTGCGCCAACGGCATCACCGTCCACCAAGGCCGATTGTTCATCGGTGAATGTCGCGAGGGTGGGCGTCTTCTCGAGCTGGATCTGAACGGCGGTGCGCCGCGGGTGCTGCTGGAGAATGTGCCGTCGCCCAATGCCATGGAGGTCGGCCCGGACGGCTTGTTGTACTTCCCGGTGATGGGCGCCAACGAGATCTGGCGCATCGATCCCGATGGCGGGCAGCCTGAACGCGTGGCCGCCGAGCTTGGCGTCCCGGATGCGGTCAAGTTCGATTCCGCAGGCCGAATCGTCTCGACCCAGGTGCACAGCGGACAGGTGCTGCGCATCGACCCCCGCACCGGCGAGCGCACCGTGCTGGCTCAACTCAATCCCGGCCTGGACAACTTGACGTTCGCGGGCGACCGGTTATTCGTCTCCAATTTCACCGGGGAGATCACTGAAATCCTCGAGGGCGGAACGACTCACAGGGTGTTGCCGGGCGGGTTGAACTGGCCGCTGGATCTGGCGGTCGGCGATGACGGCAATCTCTACATCGCGGACGGCACCTTCTTCTATGTTTTGGCTTCCGACGGGATATTGCAGACGCTCGGGATGCTGTTCACACCCGGCTATCCGGGCTTTTTGCGCGGGGTTACCCCTCTGGGTACGGGCGAGTTCGTCGTTACCACGTCCGGCGGCCAAGTGTCGCGCTATCGGCCCGCTGCAGGCGAAAGTGACGTCCTGGCAGATGGATTCGATCAGCTCTATGGCGTGGCGATCGCCCCCGATGGCGCTGCCGTGGTCGCGGAACTGGGAACTGGACGGGTGCAGTCCGTTCGCGCCGGCCAAGTCGAGGTGCTCGCCAGCGGTTTGCACGAGCCGGTCGGGGTGGCGATCGCTCCCGGCGGCGGTTGCCTGGTCTCCGAATCAGGTGCCGGACGGGTAGTCAACGTCAGCGGCACCGGCACCGAGACTGTGCTGGACGGATTGCGCGGTCCGCAGGGCATCCTGATGCGCGATGGGAAGCTGTACGTCGTCGATGCCGACGCGAAGGAGCTGATCGCCTTCGATCTGGACACCGGCGTCCGGCGCACCATCGCGTCCGAACTACCGGTCGGCGCCCCACCTGGGGTCGTTCCTAAGCCCCTGCGGGGCATGCCGCCGTTCTCCGGACCGCAAGGCCCGTTCGCGGGTATCGCGGCCGGGCCGGACGGCACCTTGTATGTGTCCGCCGACGGCGAGGGCAGCGTGCTTGCGTTTTGTCAACAAGGCGATCGTCATGCCTGATACTCGACCGGCCGACCATCGCTATCTGCAGGTGGCGCGAACCCTGCGGAAAGAGATCGTGGACGGGGTATATCCGGTCGGATCGCAGCTTCCCACCGAACATGAGCTGTCTCAGCGGTTTTCGGTTAGCCGCTACACGGTGCGGGAGGCGCTGCGGCGGCTGCGTGACGACAACCTCGTGTCGTCTCGACCGCGAACCGGCACTCTCGTGGTGCCTCGCGCATCTGCAGACTCCTATGTGCAAGACGTGGTGTCGATCAACGACCTGTTGGCCTTCGCTACCGGTGCGCGTTTTGCGATCGAATCGGTGAAAATGGTGACGATCGGCGATGAACTGGC
>NZ_DASRBZ010000111.1:0-2996 GCF_035653355.1 Mycobacterium sp.
GCAGCGCGATGATGCCCAAGCGGCGTCGCACCCGGGCCCAAGACCGGGCACATCGCATCGCCACCGAACGCCGGCAGAATCGAGCAGCGCGTGAGGCCCGCCGTCGGGCCCGCGAAGCCGCCTGGTTCGGCCCGGCCCCACCCGACACCGACGACGATCCACCACCGTTTTGACGCGCCGACTGCGGACGACCACACCCAATGGGTGACGATTGCCCGTATGCACGGATTGCCGCCGCTGGCTGCGGAAGATCACGTGTGCGACGACTGCGCGTTGGCGTATCCGGAGATCAGCGTCGATGACGCCGTCCTGGTCATCACGCGACTGCCGGATGCGGTTCGGGAGTCTGTCGAGGCCATCCCGCACGAAGCGCGTCGGCGTCGGCCCAGCCCGCAGGTCTGGTCGGTGGCCGAATACGTTTGCCACCTGCGCGACGTCTACGTCACGTTCACCATTCGGCTGCACCGCATCAGAACGGAGGACGTTCCGGCGCTGGAACCGATGTTCAACGACCTTCGGGCGCGCCGGTTTCGCTACAACGACTGCGACCTCAGCGCGACGCTTGACGAGCTCGCGGCGGCCACAACCGGCTTCTGCGAACAAGTCGCCCGTACTGGCACACAGGGCTGGGACCGGTTGGCGACCCGCCTGCCCGGCGAGCAGCGCACCGCGCGTTGGCTCGTCCGCCAGGCGATGCACGAAGGTGTCCACCATCTCGCCGATATACGCAGAATCGGCAGCGCCGTGGCCGGTGATTCTCGATAGCGGGTGAACCACCCAAAATTTGGCGCTGAGCAGGTCGTCACCTAGACTCTAGGGGTTGCCGTGGGCAGACCTCGGCCGGCGCAAGGTGACGGCCCCGCGTGCCTTTCGGCGACGAAGACCACGCACGCCAGGTCTCTGGTGGGCACTGCCCACCGGGACGGCACGGCCTGCCGTGCACATGTTCAACCCGGTTGCGCCGAGGGATGCAGCGGAGTGACCGGGACAGGATTGAGGAGATCTGGTGATTCAGCAGGAATCGCGACTGAAGGTGGCCGACAACACCGGCGCCAAGGAGATCTTGTGCATCCGCGTGCTCGGCGGCTCATCGCGACGCTACGCCGGAATCGGCGACGTCATCGTGGCGACGGTCAAAGACGCAATCCCCGGCGGCAACGTCAAGCGCGGCGATGTGGTCAAGGCCGTCGTGGTGCGCACCGCCAAGGAGCGTCGCCGCCCCGACGGCAGCTACATCAAGTTCGACGAGAACGCGGCAGTGATCATCAAGCCCGACAACGACCCGCGCGGCACCCGCATTTTCGGCCCCGTCGGCCGCGAGCTGCGGGAGAAGCGCTTCATGAAGATCATCTCGCTGGCCCCGGAGGTGTTGTAGATGAAGGTGCATAAGGGCGACACCGTCCTGGTCATCTCCGGTAAAGACAAAGGCGCCAAGGGCAAGGTGCTCAAGGCCTACCCGGCCAAGAACAAAGTGCTCGTCGAGGGCGTCAACCGGATCAAGAAGCACACGCCCATCTCGACCAACCAGCGCGGCGCACGATCGGGCGGCATCGTCACCCAGGAAGCGCCGATCCACGTCTCCAACGTGATGGTGGTCGACTCCGACGGCAAGCCCACCCGCATCGGGTACCGGGTCGACGAGGAGACCGGCAAGAAAGTCCGCATCTCCAAGCGCAACGGCAAGGACATCTGATGACGACCGCAGAAAAAGTTCAGCCGCGGCTCAAAGTCCGCTATCGCGAAGAGATCCGCGATGCGCTGCAAAAGCAATTCGGATACCGCAACGTGATGCAGATCCCGACGGTGGTCAAGGTTGTCGTCAACATGGGCATCGGGGAGGCCGCGCGCGACGCGAAGATGATCAACGGCGCGGTCACCGACCTGTCGCTGATCACCGGGCAGCGACCGGAGATCCGGCGGGCCCGAAAATCCATCGCCCAGTTCAAGCTTCGCGAAGGCATGCCGATCGGCGTGCGGGCCACCCTGCGTGGCGATCGCATGTGGGAATTCCTGGACCGGCTGACTTCGATTGCGCTGCCGCGTATCCGCGACTTCCGCGGCTTGTCGCCGGCGCAGTTCGACGGCGCCGGTAACTACACGTTCGGGCTGGCCGAGCAGTCGGTGTTCCACGAGATCGACGTGGACACCATCGACCGGACCCGTGGCATGAACATCAGCGTCGTCACCTCGGCGGCGACCGACGAGGAAGGACGCGCGCTGTTGCGGGCCCTCGGCTTCCCGTTCAAGGAGAACTGAACAGATGGCAAAGAAGGCACTGGTCAACAAGGCTCAGCGCAAACCGAAGTTCAAGGTGCGGGCCTACACCCGCTGCAGTAAGTGCGGCCGCCCGCACTCGGTGTACCGCAAGTTCGGGCTGTGCCGGATCTGCCTGCGCGAGATGGCGCACGCGGGCGAGCTGCCCGGCGTGCAGAAGAGCAGTTGGTGAAACGCAGCAGGCCCACTGCGGGAACCGCTGCGAGAAAGGTGACACGGCTGTCATGACGATGACGGACCCGATCGCAGACTTTTTGACGCGTCTGCGCAACGCCAATGCGGCGTACCACGACGAGGTGACGCTGCCGCACTCGAAGATTAAGGCGAATATCGCCGAGATCCTCAAGAACGAGGGGTACATCAGCGACTACCGCGTCGAAGATGCTCGGGTCGGCAAAGCGCTCGTCATCCAACTCAAATACGGGCCGAACCGCGAGCGCAGCCTTGCTGGCTTGCGCCGCGTGTCCAAGCCAGGATTGCGGGTGTACGCGAAATCCACCAATCTGCCGCGGGTGCTCGGCGGCCTGGGCGTGGCGATCATCTCGACGTCCTCGGGCCTGCTCACCGACCGTCAGGCAGCCAGACAGGGCGTGGGCGGCGAAGTCCTCGCATACGTGTGGTGAGGGGGTAGACATGTCGCGTATTGGTAAGCAGCCGGTTCCGGTTCCCGCCGGAGTCGATGTCAGCATCGATGGCCAGAACGTGTCGGTCAAGGGGCCGAA
>NZ_DASRBZ010000112.1:0-2053 GCF_035653355.1 Mycobacterium sp.
CCGTACGGGCTGCTGGTGTTCGGCGTCGTGGTGTTCGACGTGGTGCAGACCGTCCGATACGGCGGCAGCGCCAATGTGCCGGGCGGCGTGGGTCCGGGCGCATGGCTGGGCATCGCCGGCTCGTTGTTGAGCGCGCAGCCAGTGATCACCAGCGCCGCCGCCGACGACGGCAGGTTCCGAGGCTGGCTGCAGTCTGCCCGCGTCGTGGGCTATGGCTCGATCACCCTTGCCGCGCTGAGCTTTTCGTTCAACCTGTTCTGGCGGGTGAAAAGTGCGCTGCCCGGCTCGACCGGTTCTGGATTCGGCAAGCAAAATGTGGCGATCATCGCGACCGCGGTGATCTACGGCGTCGTCGCGTTGGTGGCAGTCGTCGTGGCGTCGCGGTGGATTATTCGGCGCAGCAGGGTATCTCGCCTGGCGGTCATCGGGCTGGGAGCGTCGACTCTAGTGGCCGGGCTGATCGTGTGGATCCTGCCCATCGGCCGGGACATCGACGAATTCCACGGCATCGCCCAGAACACGTCCACCGCGGGGGTCGGCTTCGAGGGTTATCTGGCCTGGACGGTGGCAGCGGCGATTTTCGCGCCGCTGATGCTGGTCATGACTATGACGCCCCAACAGGCCGACGTTTGGCGGGCCGCAGCGAGAAAGTGCTTGCTGCTCATCGTGGTATGGTCCGTCGGTTCTGTGGTGATGAGGGTCACCGACCTCGTGGTTTCGCTGAGCCTGAAGCTGCCCTACTCGCCGTACAACAGCGCGGCCATGGCCGCGTTCGACCTTGTCACGGCGGTGGTTGCGATCTGGCTTTACATCAACGTACTCAACCGCGCTCTTCCTGCGGTCTTGATCACCTCGGCGTGTGGAGTTCTGGTCGTGCTCACCATTTCTCGCATCGTGGTGGGCATCGCGCTGGCGCCGCGAGTGGCGGGTACCTCCGCGTCGGCGGGCAATCCGGTCTACGGCAACAATCTCGCGCAACAGATCACCAGCACCTTCGACGTCGTGCTTTGTCTGCTGGCGGTTTGTATCCTTGTGGTGGCCATCGTGACCGGGCGGTCGTTGCCAATTACCAAGGCGGGCACGCCGAGTCGCGCTGCGGCCCCAGCGTCGGACCCTGCGACCACGCGACTTTCAACCGGCGAGACACAGACGACGAGGTTGGCGGCCGGTGGTGCCGCGCCCTCGTCACCCAAGCCGCGGATCCATCGTCCGGCGCATGACTCTCCGCAGCAGACAAGCGCCGCCAAACCCAAAATCTATCGGGGGCAACAAGGCTCAGGAGACAACGACCGAACGTGAGGTCACACGATGGCAAGTAACCGGAACGCCCCGACGGTCGTAGACCCGTACACCAGGTGTGCGCTGAGGTCCTTCGCCAACGTTTGAACGTCGTATTCCCACATCGGCTTGTACAGCTTGGCAGGCACCAGCACGGCGTAGGACTGCAGCCAGACACCCGTACCGAAAGCGGGCCCCTGCCACAGGCGGATGGGAACCGATCCACCTACAAGCCCGAGGGCCGCACCCCATCCCACCCCAGTGGCCCAGTGCATGACGTTGTTGACCAGACGCGCTCGCGTCGGCGGCAGCTCACTGTCAAAGACAGTTTCGATCAGTCGCTTGCCAAACCGCGCCGGCGCCGGAGCGTCCTCCCAGCTGTCCAAGCCGGCCGACGATTCCCACGGGACAAACCCGCTGTCGCCGCCGCTGCGCCGGTAGCGGCGATACCACAGCAGATCCATCGCCAGGGTGCCCACAGCGCCGGCTAGCGCGCCTCGCAGCACCGCCCCCAGCGGCGTCATCCGAGCCCGGCCTTGCATTGGCACAGCCTAGCCTGCCGTGTCGCTACGGCAGGTCGAACGGCAGCTCGGCACCGGTATGCGGCAGGCAGTCAGTGCACTCATGTTCGGCCGGCACCTGGCCGATCGCTTGGTACACCAGCTTTTTGAACGGCTCGATGTTCCTTTCGAATTCGCTGAACACCTCGACGGATTTGACGCCGCCGCCGATGTCGACACCAGCGTCCAGGTCGGTGACTAAAGCGATTGCGGCG
>NZ_DASRBZ010000113.1:0-4635 GCF_035653355.1 Mycobacterium sp.
CGTGCTGGCAGCCGTCGAACAACGAGAAGAGGCTAAGAAGGCGCCCGCAGCAGCCGCGCAAGCCTCGGCCGCGGCACCCAAACCCGCCGCCGCGCCAACCCCGGCGGCCGCGCTGGCGCATCTGCGCGGCACCACGCAGAAGGCTAGCCGCATCCGGCAGATCACCGCCGCCAAGACCCGCGAATCGCTCCTTGCCACAGCGCAACTCACGCAAACTCACGAGGTCGACATGACCAAGATTGTGGCGTTGCGGGCGCGGGCCAAAGCCGCTTTCGCAGAGCGGGAAGGCGTCAACCTGACCTTCCTGCCGTTCATCGCACGGGCAGTGATCGACGCGCTCAAGATTCATCCCAACATCAACGCCAGCTACAACGAGGAAACCAAGGAGATCACCTACTACGACGCCGAACATCTCGGGTTCGCCGTCGACACCGAGCAAGGACTACTCTCGCCGGTGATCCACAACGCCGGCGACTTGTCGCTAGCCGGGCTGGCACGCGCCATCGCCGACATCGCTGCTCGCGCGCGGTCGGGCAACCTCAAACCCGACGAGCTGTCCGGCGGCACCTTCACCATCACGAACATCGGCAGCCAAGGCGCTCTGCATGACACGCCGATCCTGGTGCCGCCGCAGGCCGCCATGCTGGGCACCGGAGCCATCGTCAAACGGCCGCGGGTCGTCGTCGACGACAACGGCAACGAGTCGATCGGGATCCGCTCGATCTGCTATCTGCCAATGACTTACGATCACCGGCTCATCGACGGCGCCGACGCCGGACGTTTCCTGACCACCGTCAAGCATCGGCTCGAAGAAGGAGCCTTCGAGGCCGACTTGGGGCTGTAGGAAGGGCTTGAAGAGACCGTGGCCAAGTCCGTCATAGCGATTTCCGGTTCGTCCGGCCTGATCGGAACAGCTTTGGTGGCCGCGTTGCGCGCGGCGGACCACCGGGTGGTGCGCATCGTCCGCCGCACCCCCGCGAATTCCGGTGAGCTCCACTGGAATCCCGAAAGCGGCGAATTCGATGCCACCGCGTTGAGCGGAGTCGACGCCGTTGTCAACCTGTGCGGCATCAACGTCGGGCAGCGCCGCTGGTCCGGCGCGTTCAAACAAAACCTCCGCGACAGCCGCATCACACCCACCGAGGTGCTGTCCGCCGCGGTCGCCGAGGCCGGTGTCGGTGTGCTGGTCAATGCCAGCGCGGTCGGCTACTACGGCAACACGAAAGATCGAGTGGTTGACGAAACCGCTTCACCGGGTGAGGGTTTTCTCGCTCAGCTGTGCCAAGACTGGGAAGCCGCCACGGCGCCCGCCCAACGCAGCGGCGCCCGCGTCGTACTGGCCCGCACCGGCCTGGTGCTGGCACCGTCCGGTGGTGCCCTCGGGCGGCTGCGCCCCCTGTTCGCGCTGGGGCTGGGCGCCCGGCTGGGTAGCGGCCGCCAGTACATGTCATGGATCAGCCTCGAAGACGAGGTACGGGCGCTGCAGTTTGTGATCTCGCATGACGTGCTGGCCGGGCCGGTGAACCTAACCGGCCCTGCGCCCGTCACCAATGCCGAATTCACCGCGGCCCTGGGCCGCGCGGTGCGCCGGCCCACCCCACTGGTGCTGCCTGGATTCGCGGTGCGTGCCGCGCTGGGCGAGTTCGCCGATGAAGGGCTGCTGTGCGGCCAGCGTGCGATTCCCGCCGCACTCGAACGCGCCGGTTTCCGGTTCAACCACAACACAATCGGCGAGGCACTTAACTACGCCACCGCCCGGCCCGACGCGGCCTAGTCGCGTCGCTGCGCACGCCGCCAAACAGAAGCGTAGGTCGTCACGTCGCACTCGACCACAGCCGTGACTTCTGTCTCGCGGACGCACCGCGACGCCACCCGGGTAGCCTCGGCCTGTGAGCTCCATCAGGTCGAGCCTGAATCGGATCGACGTCCGCCACCTCGGCGTCGTCGATTACCGCGCTGCCTGGCAAATGCAACGCGAATTGGCCGACGCCCGGGCCGGCGGCGGCACCGACACCCTGCTGTTGCTGGAACACCCGTCCGTTTACACCGCGGGCCGGCGCACGCTGCCGCACGAGCGACCCGCAGACGGCACGCCGGTCGTCGACACCGATCGCGGCGGCAAGATCACGTGGCACGGGCCGGGACAACTCGTGGGCTATCCCATCATCGGTCTGGCCCAGCCGCTCGACGTAGTGAATTATGTTCGGCGACTTGAAGAATCGCTGATCAAGGTGTGCTCCGATTTCGGGCTGGCGGCAGGCCGGGTCGACGGCCGCTCGGGAGTGTGGCTGCCGGCCGGCCGTGGCCGGCCGGCGCGCAAGGTCGCCGCCATCGGTGTGCGCGTGTCACGGGCGACGACGCTGCACGGCTTCGCGCTCAACTGCGACTGTGATCTGGATGCGTTCACGCGGATCGTGCCGTGCGGGATCAGCGATGCGGGGGTGACGTCGATAACGGCCGAACTCGGCCGCCGGGTCGGTGTTGCCGACGTGCGGTCCGCGGTCGCCGACGCGGTATGTGACGCGCTGGACGGCGTGCTGGCGGTGCGCGACCACACCGCCGCGCGCGTAGCATCGCCGTTGTGACCGTTGCGCCCGAGGGCAGAAAGCTGCTGCGCCTGGAGGTCCGCAACGCGCAGACCCCGATCGAACGCAAACCGCCGTGGATCAAGACCCGCGCCCGGATGGGGCCGCACTACACCGAGCTGAAGGGCCTGGTCCGGCGTGAGGGCCTACACACCGTTTGCGAGGAGGCCGGCTGCCCCAACATCTACGAATGCTGGGAGGACCGGGAAGCCACCTTTCTTATCGGCGGTGACCAGTGCACCCGTCGCTGTGACTTCTGCCAGATCGACACCGGCAAGCCCGCGCCGCTGGACCGCGACGAGCCGCGCCGCGTCGCCGAGAGTGTGCACGCGATGGGGTTGCGGTATTCCACCGTCACCGGTGTGGCCCGCGACGATCTGCCCGACGGCGGGGCGTGGCTGTATGCCGAGACGGTGCGCGCCATCAAGGAGCTCAACCCGTCTACGGGTGTCGAGCTGCTGATACCTGATTTCAACGTCGATCCGGCCCGCCTTGAGCAGGTCTTCGCCGCACGTCCAGAAGTGTTGGCGCACAACGTCGAAACTGTGCCGCGCATCTTCAAACGGATCCGGCCGGCGTTTACCTACCAGCGCAGCCTCGACGTGCTGACCGCTGCCCACGAATACGGCTTGGTCACCAAAAGCAACCTCATCCTCGGTCTGGGTGAAACGCCCGACGAGATACGTGCGGCCCTGACTGATCTGCACGACGCCGGCTGCGACATCGTCACCATCACCCAATATCTGCGCCCGTCGCTGCGTCACCACCCAGTGCGGCGCTGGGTCAGGCCTGAGGAGTTCGTCGAGTACGCCGGGTATGCCGAGCGGCTGGGGTTCGCCGGGGTCTTGGCGGGGCCGTTGGTGCGCTCGTCATATCGTGCCGGCCGACTCTACGAGCAGGCCATCCAGCGGCGGCAGGCCGCCACACCGCGCTGAACGGCGTTTTCCGTATCCTTGGCGATTATGGCGAAATCCCGCAATTCGGCGGCGACCAAGGCCGCCAAAGCCGAAGCCAAGGCCGCCCGCAAGGCCGCCTCCAAGGAGCGCCGCACTCAGCTGTGGCAGGCGTTCACCAATCAGCGTCGAGAAGACAAGCGGCTGCTGCCCTACATGATCAGCGCGTTCGTGTTGATCGTCGGCGTATCCGTAGCGGCCGGTGTGGCAGCCGGCGGATTCGCCACGGTCATGATGATCGCGCTCGGTGTGGTGCTCGGCGCGCTGGTGGCGTTCATCATCTTCGGCCGGCGTGCGCAGCGGTCGGTGTACCGCAAGGCCGAAGGCCAAACCGGCGCGGCGGCGTGGGTGCTGGAAAATCTGCGTGGTAAGTGGCGCGTCACCCCCGGCGTGGCCGCGACCGGTCACTTCGACGCCGTGCACCGGGTGATCGGCCGGCCCGGCGTCATCCTCGTCGGGGAAGGATCTCCGGTGCGCGTCAAGCCGCTGCTTGCCCAGGAGAAGAAGCGCACTGCGCGGCTGGTCGGTGACGTGCCGATCTACGACATCGTCGTGGGCAATGGGGAGGGCGAAGTTCCGTTGGCCAAACTGGAGCGTCACCTCGCACGGCTGCCGGCCAATATCACCGTCAAACAGTTGGACTCGTTGGAGTCGCGACTGAGCGCGCTGGGGTCGCGGGCCGGCGCGGCCGCGATGCCGAAGGGGCCCATGCCCACCGCCGGCAAGCTGCGCGGCGTCCAGCGCACGGTGCGCCGGCGCTAGCTAGCTCAGCGGCGTACCACAGCGGTGCCGCTCACCCGGTCGTGCAGTCCACGGCCGTCACTGTCGACGAACAAGGCGGGAACGACCAGCGCGATCAGTACGCCGCGGATTACCGCCCGACCAAGCCCGACATGCTTCCGCCCCCGGAGAGTGACCACCCCGAGGCCCAGCGCCAGCTGCCCTGGCGTGAAGCCGAACAGCCGCACAGCTATCACCCCGATTACGAACCAGATCACCAGCACCGCCGCCGACAGCGACGCCGGCGTCACCCACCCGAACGTCAGCGCGAGTGCGGCCAAGCCATAGGCAATCAGCCAGTCAACCAGCAGCGCTGC
>NZ_DASRBZ010000114.1:0-2024 GCF_035653355.1 Mycobacterium sp.
GTGATCTTGGTCGAGACTGTCGGCGTCGGGCAGTCCGAGGTCGCTGTGGCCAACATGGTCGACACCTTCGTCTTCCTCACCCTCGCGCGCACCGGTGACCAGTTGCAGGGCATCAAAAAAGGCGTGTTGGAGCTGGCCGACATCGTGGTGGTCAACAAGGCCGACGGTGATCATCTAACCGACGCGCGGATCGCGGCCCGTGAGCTGTCGTCGGCGATCCGGTTGATCTACCCGCGCGACACACTGTGGCGGCCCCCGGTTTTGACCATGAGCGCCCACGAGGGCACCGGCCTCACCGAGCTGTGGGACACCGTCGAGCGTCATCGCCAGGTGCTCAAAGAGGCAGGCGAGTTCGAGGCACGCCGCCGTGCGCAGCAGGTCGACTGGACCTGGCAGATGGTGCGCGACACCGTGCTGGAGCGAATGTTGTCCAATCCCGAGGTCCGCAAGATCCGCGCTGACGTTGAGCGCCAAGTGCTAGCAGGCGAATTGACGCCGGCAATGGCCGCTCAGCAAATACTTAAGGTTGCATCAGCCTAACGGAAAGGTAAATTCAGGATTGTTTGCCAATCAGGTGGGTAAATTCGACGCTGTGAGGCAAGAAACCCGTGGTTACCGCGGCGCAGCGCTACCACGCGGTGTTCACGGCGCAGCGGATCCGCACTTTGCCTGTGCGGTCCGCAGCTTCGCGAGCATATTCCCGTCGCGCCGATTCGGCGGCGGCGCGCTGGCGGTATATGTCGACGGCGAACCCGTCGTCGACGTGTGGACGGGCTGGGCCGACCGCGCGGGGCAGGCGCCTTGGTCGGCCGATACCGGTGCCATGGTGTTCTCGGCGACCAAAGGCATGGCCTCCACCGTTATCCACCGGCTGGCCGACCGTGGGCTGATCGATTACGACGCACCCGTAGCCGAGTACTGGCCGGAGTTCGGCGCGAACGGCAAAAACACCATCACGGTTCGGCAGGTCATGCGGCATCGTGCCGGGCTCTCGCACCTGCACGGCGCCACCAAGGAAGACTTGCTGGACCACCAGCGGATGGAACAGCGGATCGCCGAGGCCGCGCCGGGAAGCCTGTTGGGCAAACCCGCCTACCACGCGCTGACCTATGGCTGGCTGATGTCGGGGCTGGCGCGCGCCGTCACGGGCAAGGGAATGCGGAAGTTAATTCGCGAGGAGCTGGCCGAGCCGCTGGACACCGACGGATTGCACCTGGGCCGGCCGCCGCTTCAGTCGCCGACCAAGGCGTCGCAGATCATCATGCCGCAGAGCACCATCTCCAACCCGGTGTTCAACCGTCTCGCACCACGCATCGCGGCACTGGAGCTGTCCGCCGGCTTCGGTTCGATGTACTTCCCGGGCATGAGAGCCGTTGTGCAAGGCGAGATTCCGCTGCTCGACGCGGAGATTCCCTCTGTGAACGGGGTCGCGACGGCGCGCAGCCTGGCCCGAATGTACGGCGCGATCGCGAACGGCGGCGAGATCGACGGCACCCGGTTCCTGTCGCGGGAGCTTGTGGCTCGTCTGACCGGACGGCCCAGCTTACGGCCGGACCGCAACCTCTTGGTGCCCTTGGCGTTTCACATGGGCTACCACCGCGTGCCGTTCAACGCGATGCCCGGCTTCGGTCACGCCGGGCTGGGCGGGTCGCTAGGGTGGGCCGACCCGGCGAGCGGCGTGGCGTTCGCGTTCGTGCACAACAGGCTGCTGTCGCCGTTCGTCCTAGTGGACCACGCCGGATTCGTCGCGATGGGAACCATGCTTCGACGCGGCGCATCGCTGGCACGTCGACACGGATTCCAGCGGGTGCCCGAATTGGGTGCGCCGTTTGCCGAGCCGGGAGCTGTTGCCGGTTAACCACCGCTAACCCTGCGTCGCCATCCGGTCGGTTCGGACAATGCGGTTGCCGTCGCCCGAGAGGGCGGACCCGCTCCCACTGGGCGCGTATGCCGCGCCGGCGTGCTAGCGGCCCGGCCGTGTAAGGGTCCGGGCCGCTAGGCGCTCACGCCGAATCGGTTCAGTA
>NZ_DASRBZ010000115.1:0-2275 GCF_035653355.1 Mycobacterium sp.
TCGGACAAGGGCATCAGTGACGTTACCTTCACCGACGTCGACCTGCTGCTAGACGAGTCAGGCCATCCGTTTCGGCCGCTGTCGCTGCAAACGTCCCCGCCGACAGTTCCGCCCGATCCGGAAGGGATCGCGTTCGATTCGGTGCGGCAGCGGCTGTACTGGTCGTCGGAGGGCGAGCGGCTCACCGACATCCCGGGTAGCCCCGTGTTGCTCGACCCGTGGATTCGCATCGCCGGGCTGGGCGGCGGCTATTTGGGTCAGTTCCAACTGCCGCCAGGCCTTGCCATGTCGGCGAATAATGATGGGCCACGACGTAATTCCGCGTTGGAGGGGCTGACGCTCACACCCGACGGGCGGTTTGTGTTCGCCGCGATGGAGGAACCGGGCTACAACGACGGTGATCCGCCCGACCGCGACCACGGCGCTTTGACTCGCATTACGAAATTCGACGTCGACACCCGGGCACCGGTGGCCCAATACGCCTATCCGTTGGAGCGGGCCCCGGGCTTGGATGCGTCCAATGGGGTCACGGATCTGGTCGCGCTGTCGGATACCGCGTTTCTCGTGGTGGAACGTTCCGGCGGCGAACATCCCACGGTCCGGGTTTTCCGTGCCGAGATCGGCGATGCGACCGACGTGCTGACTGTGCCGTCGATGGTCGGCAGGCAAGTGCGGCCGATGGCCAAATCGCTTGCCGTCGACATGTCCGCTACTCCCGGGCTTTCGCCGCTGGACAACATTGAAGGAATCACACTGGGTCCGAAGCTGGCTGACGGTAGCCAATCGGTGGTGTTGGTCAGCGACGACAATTTTTCGCCCGGCCAGGTCACCCAGTTTTTGTTGTTTTCGATGTAAGGGAATCGACGCGCTATTCAGCGACCAGTTGATCACTGTCGACGAACACTAGATGGCCGCCGTCGAGCATCACTGCCCATCGTCGTGCGGGATCGGCGATGTGGTATTTCCCGACATCGACAGCTTGCCCGGCCGATTCGCCGAAATCCTCGACGACAATGCCACAGTCCTCGTGGTCCGTTCCGGGGTATACGCGTACCCGCGAATTCACGGCCAGTTCGCCATCGTCATTGCCGTCGGCCTTTTGCGCATCGCGCGTCATCAATACCCCCACCTGCACCTGCAATCCCCCAACCCAATTGGGGGTCAGACTATCTGGGGTAAACGTCTACGCCAAATCACTGCCGAGTTTTGGCAATTGTGTCATTCCTGCGGCACCGGTTCGCGTTTCTTCGGCTGAGCCGGTGGACGCAGTTGCCACCACACCAAGCTTGTCGCCACCGCGCCCAAGACCAGCAGCATTGCCATGTCGAACAGCCACCGGCCCGCCGAGTGCGCCCACAGCGCGTCGTAGTCGGCCAGCGGAGCGATCGAGTGCAGGTCAACGGTCGAAGCCGCGGCGGCGAAGCCCCACCGGGACGGGAACAGCCACGAGACCTGTTGGACGCCGTCCCTGTCGGCCAGCGGGAACATCGCGCCGGCAAACATCAGCGACAACAGGACCATCAACACACCTATCGGCAGGATCAGCTGCTTATACCGCGCCACCGACGACAACACCAAGCCGACGATCGTCGAGACGACAGCCGTGGCCGTCACGGTCACGTACAGCTCGAAGGGGGCGCTGCCCAGTAGGGCGGCGCCGCGTGTGGGAGCGCCTTTGCCGACCATCACGATGATGGTGAGGAATGCGGTTTGCACCGCCACGACCGCGCTGCAAACCAGGACTTTCCCGGCCAGATACGCCGATGTGGACAGCCCGACGTATTGCTCGCGCCGGAAGATGTTGCATTCCCTGATCAGGTCGCGGATCGTCAGCGCCGTTCCCATGCAAACTGCCGCGATGTCGAGCACGGTCAGGATCTCGACGGGTTCGTCGGGGCCGTTGCCGTATGGGTCCGCCGGGCCCAGGCCGGTATCGCCGGGCGCGACCAGCGCCAGTGCCGCGAAGAAGAGCGGCAGGATAGCCAGGAAAATCGCGTAGCGCTGATCGCCGAAGATGAGCCAGGCCTGCCGACGGGCAGCGACAGAAATCTGACGGCCCAGGCTGAGGTAGGCGGGGCGGCCGAGCGGCGGTGCCGGCGGTGGCGCCGCCGCACGGACCTGCCCGCGGTGCAGAAACGCCTGGTGTGCCCCGTCGGGATCGGTGCTGAGCCACTCGAGGATTCGCGACCAGTCGCTGGTTCCCATTGCCGCGCCGATCTCGTCGGGCGGCCCCGCGAACGCGATGGTGCCGGCTGAGGTGAGCAGCACCACCTGG
>NZ_DASRBZ010000116.1:0-3738 GCF_035653355.1 Mycobacterium sp.
GGTTGTGCGCGAACCTGTTCGGGTAGATGTGCACCTCCACCGGCCAGCGCGCAGCGAACGGCACGAACGCGGTAAACAAGTCGGTGCGCGCGATCACGCGCCTGCCGTCGGCCAGCTCCCATCCCAACAAGTCTTTAAACAAGTTGCTGCCGTGGCGCTTTCGATGGTCATCAGCCTGATGCAGCATAACGGCGGTGCGCGGGGTCAGATACGGGTAGCCGTAGATCTGGCCGTGTGGATGGGACAGCGTCACCCCGATCTCCTCACCGCGGTTCTCGAAGCAGAACACCTGCTCGATGCCGGGCCGGGCCATGAGATCGGCGGTGCGGTGCCGCCACGCCTCGACGACGAGCCGGGCGTGCGCCGGCTCCAGGTCGGCGAACGAGCCGGTGTGGTTACTGGAGAAGCAGATCACCTCGCAGCGGCCGTGCCCCGGCGCCGAGATGAACCCCTCAGACGTCGGCAGCGGCGATCCACCAACCCCGGCCAGGCTCGGGAACCGGTTTTCGAAGACGACGACGTCGTAGTCGGGTGCGGGCACCTCGCTGGTCAGCCCGCTCGGACCAGGACACAGCGGGCACTGATCAGGCGGCGGTTTGTAGGTACGGTCTTGGCGCAGCGCCGCGATGATCACCCACTGTCCGGTTGTCCGGTCGAACCGCAGCTGCGACTGGCACGGCGGGCGCGGCGGCAACGGCCGGCGATCTGCGACCGGTGCCGGGGTGTGGCCGGGCAGCGCGAAAAACAGCAACTCACGCCCATCGGCCAGGTTAGCTCGCGTCAGCGCCGTCACGATGTGGAACCCTAACCGGGCCGGCGCCGTCGTGGAGTCACATGGAGACGAAAAGGACGCGGGGTGCCTCTCGCTGCTCGTGCTAGCCTGAATCAGGATGTTTTTCGTACATCCGTTCTGAATGAAAGAAGTTGAAGAGTATGACACAGGGAACTGTGAAATGGTTTAACAGCGACAAGGGCTTTGGTTTTATCGCTCCTGACGGCGGCGCAGAAGATGTGTTCGTTCACTACAGCGAAATCACCGGGAGCGGTTTTCGATCGCTTGAGGAGAACCAGCGGGTTCAATTCGACATCGGCCAGGGAAACAAGGGTCCTCAGGCGATGGGAGTAACACCCGTTTAGCGACCATTCGTCACAGATGGGCTGGCAGGCAGTGTCCTGCCAGCCCATCTGCATCTGCGGGGCGTACGGTATGGGAACTGGGACCAACCGGGCCCCATACGAAGGGGTCACTGATGTCCGACAAATCTCCTCGGCAGTCGATGAGCAAGAAGTCCAGCACGACGCTCAAACAGAAACGCGCCGCTAAGCGCGCCAAGGCCGAGCATGCAACGTCGAATAGCGACGTGCCAAATCCAAAGCAGCGCTGACACACATGCTTTCGCCGGCCACCTGACCACCTAGCTCCTGCGCACTGGTGTTGCGCCTCCTTACCCACCGACTGCGAGTAGTGTGAGTGGTATCGGCGGTATGTCGCACGCGACCAATTGAGATTGCGTCACCGCTGATTGAATGATCTGGCCGGTTCGCGGCCAAGACAGGGGCGTCGCATGACGCTACAGCGAGGCGGGACAGCCACCGGCTTGAAGCACACACCGCCCGAGAACACACCGCGCCTGCGCTTAAAGCCCAAGGCGCCGACGACCGGCTACGTCGATGGGGCATGGTGGCCACACAGTGATGACCTTCACATTGAGCTGCCAGATCTGTTGGCGGTGCTGTCAGTCCGACTCGGCCCTATTGATCGGGTGATATACAACCTCGCCGAATGGGCGAAGGCCCCCGCAAGACTGATGAGCGGACGAGCCGTACGACTCGACGGGTACCGGCAGCAGCCGGTCAACACCGTCGAAGTAATCGGACTCAACCGCAACAAGACCGTCCTGCTGGTGGTACCTGCGCACACCGAACCAGACCGCGCACACGACACCATGATGGCTGCCGCGGCCCCGGACAACACGTCGACGATCGATCACCTACTGACGGGCTGACGCGCGAGTGCTGTCAATAATCCCGGGCGCGCCAATGCTTGACGGCGTGCGATGCCATCTCGGTGACGACTGAACGGCCTTGCCCCCGAGGAGATTTCTGTGCGGCCGCCACCAGGGTGGCGACCGATTGGGCGATGCCGGTCGCGATGTCGTCGACGGCGGGCACGTTGTCGGGGCACACACACACGCTCACATCCAGCACGTCGCGGTGGGAGGTCAGGGTGATGTTCAGCCCGCGGCCATTTAGCAGCGGCGCCACGGTGGGCATACCGACGACCTTGGCCCCGGCACAGTATGCCGGAAGCGGCGGACCGGAGACATAAGATACGCTGCCGTGACAGATCGGCGAGATCCGTTGGCGCAAGCCTAGTTTGTCGTACAGGCGCATACCCGCGTGGACGACGGCCGACGGGATCAGTGATCCGATGCATGCGTAATCGACTTTTGGCCCGGTGTTTTCGTCGTCGCGCATGCGTGCGGTTTTCAGCCGCTCGGTGGTGGTATGGAGGTTGGTGAGCACCTGCACGGGGTCGTCGAGCTGCACCGGGATGCGAATTCGCCCGACCATCAAAGGATTGCCTATAGCGGTGGGATCGGCGTCCGTTAGCGCGAGCGGCATTTCCATCTGCAGCGGATCGTCGGGCACGGTGCCGTGGCGTTGAAGCCAGGCACGCAACGACAAGGTGCAGGCGGCCAGGAAAACGTTGCTGATTGTGCCCCCGAACGCGGTGCTGACCGTCTCCAATTGCGCTCGCGGGATCGACGCGAATGCCACTGCCCGCCGCTCGGTCAACGGCGCATCGAACACGTTGTGGCGCAACGGCCCGCTCATCGACGACACCGCCCGCGGCATGGTGTCGGGTTCGCTCGTTCCGTGCAATTGATCATGTACGGCCTGCAGCACGCCAGTCCCGGCCTCGGCGATGAGCCATAGGCTTTCGAGCTGGCTCTCGAGAATATCGGTCATCGTGTCGACAAGCAGTTCGCCAACGGACGGCGGCGGGCCCAAACTCGGCTCGGTCGGTTCGATGCTCCGGTCATGCGGACCGGAACCCAGCAGCCGCGACCACACGGACGCGGCACCGACGCCGCCGTCGTTCAGTGCAGGCGACATCTTCACTGCCAACGCCCACCGGCCGCCCGCCAGGCCGTCGATGCTCCATGCTTCCCATGGTTTTTCGCAGCGATCACGGCGATTATGTGGTTCGGTGCTCAGCTGGCCGATCAGTTCGGCGAACTCGCGCCGGCCACCGGGAGCGCGAATCGTTGCGCTATGAATTTGGGACGTTGGGTCATAGTCGTCGACCTCGGCCCATAGGGGCTGACCCACCCCGAGCGGCTTACCTACCAGTCGGCTACGAAAACGTGCCAGTCGCGGCAGCGACGAGCCCACCAGCTGCTGTAGCCGCTTGTGGCTGAGCAGCTCGGACGGTTCGATGACAATCAGCGAGACGGTGTGTGCCGACGTCGTGGAATCTTCGATGTTCAGCCACATCGCGTCCGTCGGCGACAATCGAGTACTCATCAGCACGGTGTCGTGCTAGAAGCGGAAATGCATTGGGCCACAAGCACTAACGCGTCGAGCGTATATTGCGGGTTGTTCATTGCCAAATACCTAACGTTTGATCGGTGGTCGTGGTGGGCCGCTAGCGGTGTCTCAGCGCACCGCGTCGCAGGCCTCTTCTGGCGTCATCGCGACGCTCCCGTCTTGACCGGAACCGGCCAAATTCTT
>NZ_DASRBZ010000117.1:0-13249 GCF_035653355.1 Mycobacterium sp.
GTGAGGAGACGTGATGATCAAGCATGTCGCTGATAACGCCTGCTAATTAGGACGCAGTGCTCCACCGCCGCGTGGCGCTAACCAGGGGCGCCCCACGCAGGGGCCATCGGCACCCTTACCCGGCTCTGTGCCGGGCCGCACCGCAGGAATACGCCAAGAATCCTTCAAGCCGTTTGCCGGAACCTTTGTGTACCGGCCGCACCGACCGGTTACAGCGACCAACCGACGCCATCACGGCACTTGACCCCAATCTCGCCCGAAAGAAGACAAAGACCATGACGACACAACAACCGCCAGCTGGCTGGTACAAGGACCCCACCGGCAAGAGTGGCCAAATGTATTGGGACGGCCAAAAATGGCACCAAGACATGACCGCCACACCCCCGAGCGTCGCCGCACCTTCCACCAGAGGACCGGCTGCCCAGGCAAAGCTGGCGCCGTTGCCCCGAAACCAAGGCGTCGCCGCTAACGCGCCTCAGCAGCCTCCCGGCAACTCCTACGTGTACAAGATGCCAATCCTCTACGCAATTGGCGGCCTCCTGCTGCCGCCGCTCGTACTGTTCCTGATGGGGGGCGACAGGAAGACGTGCCTCATCATGCTTTGTATGTGGCCAGTCATTTTGATCTTGATGTTCGCGTTATTTATCGGAGTGATCCCCATGCTCGGCCTCTACATCTGGTCAGCAGTGGCATGCCACCAGGAGGCTGTCAAGCAGAACCAAGCCCACGGTTACGCGTAGAGCCGACATCGTCCGCGCGGTGTTGACTGCGCCGTGTTCTGGAAGCTTCTGCCGATCGCCGCACTGCCGGCGATGGTCTAGCTGGATTGCAGCAATCGGCATACCTTCCCTGCGCGAAGGCGCCGCTTGCCCGACGGGTGAAGCGGCGTTGGTTGCTGCGAGCGCCGTGGGGCCGGCCGACTGACGTCAGTACGCGGCGGGTGGCCGAGGTCCCAAGTCGGCGATCGTCGTCACCGGTTGGCGCGGCCGCGTCACAATAAGAGCCTGACATCGTCGATGATCTGGAGGGCTCGAAGCGCCATGGCCGATAGTCGCCTCGAGTTCGGTCTCCTGGGACCGTTGTCGATGACCGTAGCCGGCAGGCCAGTGGCGTTAGGTACGCCCAAGCAGCGGGCGGTGTTCGCCATGCTGCTGATCAACCGTAATCGCGCGGTCGGCACGGATTCGCTGGTTACCGCCGCCTGGGATCAATCCCCGGCGCCGGCGGCACGCGCAAGCATCCACTCCTACATTTCCAACCTGCGCCGGATCATGGGCGCCACCGAGGTGGACGCGCACACGCTATTAGCCAGCGCACCCCCGGGGTATCGCCTCAGTGTCGCCGACGGCGACTGCGACCTAGACCGTTTCATCACCAAAAAGACGGCGGGACTTCGGGCCGCCGCCGCAGGACAATTCGATCAGGCCAGCAGCCAGCTGGCAGCCGCGCTGGCTGAATGGCGCGGACCGGTACTTGACGACTTACGCGATTTCGCTTTCGTCGAGCCATTCGCCGCCGCGCTGACTGATGACAACGTGTCGGTTCATAGCGCCCGCGCTGAAGCCGAAATCGCCTGCGGACGCGCCAATGCCGTGATCGGTGAGCTCGAAGTACTTGCCGCCGAGCATCCTTACCGTGAGCCTTTGTGGGCGCAGCTGATCACCGCCTATTACGTGGCCGAACGCCAGTCCGACGCTCTCGAGGCCTACCGGCGGCTCAAAACGGTGCTGGCCGAGGATTTGGGCATCGACCCCGGCCCCACGATCGAGGCGCTGCACACGCGAATCCTCCGCCAGGAGCGCCTGGACACGAGGCACGCCGCCAAGACCACGGCGGCCCGCACCCTTGCCACCGCGCACACCGTTTTCAGCCGCCAGTCTGCGGTCGCCGGCTTGCGCGATCCCGCCGGACAGCGCTACCCGCTACAGGCACCGGCCACGCGGATAGGGCGCTTGGCAGACAATGACATCGTCCTCGACGACGCCGAGGTCAGTCGGCATCACGCCGTAATCATCGATACTGGAAGCAGTTTCATGATCATCGATTTGAGGTCAGCCAACGGTGTGCTGGTGCGGGGTCGGCGACTGGATCCCAGCGCGACGCTCGCCGATGATGACCACATCCGCATTTGCGGCCACGAGTTCACCTTTGAGCTCCAGCCATAACCAGATCAGCCATATTGCCGATCCTGAGCCCTATTGGTGCTTGCTACCTGGGCCGAATTGACTCAACGGCGGCTCGGATAACCTGCGGGTGAAAAAGTCTTGAGTCAATGACACTTTCGACACCTTACTTTCGTGTGCGTCAGCCTTCGGCTCATCTGACGCGATCGGCGGCTCCTCCTGCATTTTTCACGCGCTATGGGCGAGGTCGCGGCCACAGTGCCTGCACACCTTAGCGCCTTGGGTAAATTTCCCGCAGGCCGCACATTTCTTGTAGTACCCGTCGTCGGTCTTGACGCGCGCGACTGGCCGCGTTTCCTGCGGGGGTACCTCAAACTCGGTCGGCGGCGGTGCGTCTTCCTCGTTGCTCGTGCGACCACGGACGTACCACACCGCGCCGAGGACCACGGCAAGGACCGCGAGCACGCAACCAGCTGCTGCCCAGCCATTTTGACCAGTAATACGTCCCAATAGCGCGAGAATCTTTGCAATAGCTCCAACAGCGGGGCCTACGTCCGCTGCGTAATACTTCGCAGTGAACGTTTTCCGTTCTTGATTTCTTCTCCGGCCCGGAGATCATCCCGGGATGAGTTTCGCGTCCCGCGAGCCACTGCAGGTAATCTGCGGGCCACCTTACCTAGTCGGTGGCTTCTCCTGCACTTTCTTCGGCGGTGCACCTTGGAGGCTCGCTTCGTAGTTCAGGAGGGCGGCGAACTGGTTCGCGTGCCTGAGATTGAACTCGGCGTCAAATGCGCCGCGGTAAACAAACTTCGTGGCGGGCCCTTCGATCCTGATCTGAACAGTCTGGCCCGTTATCACCGTGGCGGTGAGTCCTTGCAGCGGGGTGCGCTGGGCGTTCTCCTCGTAGCCTTTGATCAGCTCGGTCCTAGTGAGGCGAAGTTCGTGGAACGCAAAGATGACGCCCTGCGCGCGGTTCTGTTCTCTCGGGTTAAAGGCGACGAGTTTCTTGGTGGCGGCGCGGTGCTTGCGGTAGCGCGAGGCTTGGCGAAAGAGGATCACATTGAGAAGAAGCTGCAATCCGAGAGCGTCTAAAGCGCTGTACCCCAGTATGCGGCCCATGACTTCACCGCTGTCGACCTTCGCCGCTCGACGAATTACCTTCATTTCCTCGCTATCGAGTCCATGCTGGCTCCTCGCGATCCTCCCGCGAATCATGACGCGCAGCATGCAGGTCGCTGATAGGCCGAATACCACGATCCAGATCCACCAGGGAGTGCCCATTCGTCAGGCCTTTCTCGCGTATGTGCTCCATCATGCTCTGAGGTCGGTCGTGATGGATAGCGTTGCCTAAGGTGCATCAGGACTCTTGAAAGATTCTTGGCGGACTTCTGGCGCCTCGGTAGCTAAAGCCTTCGTCGAGCAATCGCTATCACCGTCAGGTAAGGACAACGAACCGCTTCTTGCGGCCCGTCAACGGCCATCGCCAAACACAACACCGCAGCGACAGCACCAACACGACCCGTTTGCTAGCTGCTCTTAGCGGGCGGGTCGGCGCGTCAGATGTGCGTTGCATTGCTCGCATGAGAATGCCTCGTGGCTGACTGGCACCGTCTGGACATGCTGGCAAACCCAACACCTCACATTCGTGGTACTCGTGTTGGTCTTCTCTGCGGCCTGGGCTTTAGCGAGCTTTCGGGCTGCTGACCGGTGGGCTATCACATAGAAGGCCATAAGTGCCCAAAACGCGAGCCATGGCGCCTCGAATACCCAGCCGGTGATCGTTCGCGCTAGCGATGGGTTAGCGGCTCCAAACCGAAGGGCCAGATATGTTCCCAGGAACCATGGCCAGGCGAAGAAGGCCAACTTGACGACGTTGCCAGGGGTGGTTGCCAGGACGTTGAATGCCATTTTTGAGTCCGTTCTGACGAATGTCCTCCATCATGCTTCGAGCTCGGTCGTAGTGGCAGACAATGCGCAGGATGCGGCAGGATCCTTGAAAGATTCTTGGCGAGCTTCTTCGGTCGAGCTGCCTATCGGCGCCGTAGTAGGAAGAGCGGTCGGCGCCTCGATGGCTAAAGTGTTTTTCAACCAGTCAATGACGTATTGCTCGAGACGTTCTGGGATTGGCGAGAACAGCAACTACACGATGGCACCCTGATTCGTCTGAGATACCCCGTAGAAGGCATGTGCGACCTGCCGTTAACGCATATCTGGAAATCGCGTATAGCTGAGCGCCTTCCTGCTTGGTAATCTGCGTACCGGTTGCCGTGCCCGCCCGCGCTTTTCCAAGAATCCGCCAAGGCAACTACGGCACCCTCACGCGGAGCATATGATTTCGTCCTTCGGATACGGCGGTTCCGAGTGTTTAGGAGGTTGTGGCGATGTGGCGGCAATTGTCAGGGTCGGAGAAGTTCCGATTCGTCGGACTTCTTTTAGGGCTGCTGGCAGGGGTCTTGGCGTTCATCCTCGGCGCGATGATCGGCGGCTTGGGGGGCTGGCTTCAGGCCGCCGCGGCGGCGTCAGTGTTTTTCACATGTGTCTCGCGACTGAACAAGTTGGCCGCCCGGGCTCGGGGCACGGGTGCCCCGCAGACCGACACGACCGAGACGCGGCCCGTCTCGCGCGTCAAGGCCAACGACGGATACTTTAAAAAGTGCGCGGCCTGTGGGAAATTCACCCGCGATGCCAAGGTGTGCAGGAACTGTGGCCGAGACCTCACCGATAGAATGCACCGCAGGTAGAAGCGCAGGAGAAGGCGCCTACCACGTCGGGATCCGCGCAAACTGATGCGCACGAGAAGTCCGCGAACGCGCGATGTCACAATTGCCAACATGGGCAGGCGGTGCCGCGAAGCCAACCGACATTCACGTGACAGTGGACCACTGTCTCCACAACGACGTCGTGATCGGCATAGCAGCCGCAGCCGTCCGACGAGCGGTGTCTGCAAGATCAAGAATGTGCTTAGGCCAGTCGGTGACACCGTCGGGTGAGGACAACGAATGGCTTCTTGCGGCCCGTCAACGGCCGAAGCCAAACACGACACCGCAGCGACAGCACCAACACGACTCATCTGCTAACTGCCGTTAGCGGATGCACTACGGCTCTTCTGATGTGCCTTGCACTGCTCGCACACGAATGTCTCTTGGCTGACTGGCACCCTCTGCACATGCTGGCAATGCAGACACCTCACCTCCGCGGTAGTCGTGTCGATCTGCGGAGCACCTGACGTAGCCGGCGGCTTCTCCTGCACTTTTTTCTGCGGCGGGTTGTACCAGAGAATCAAAAATAACGCGAAAAAGGGCGCGAACCCAGGGCCGCCATAAATGAGGAAAATGAGGAACCCGCCGAGGAGGAACCCGAGCTTACCCCCTATATAGAGGGGCGCATGAAATGCGAACAAGCTGACAATGCCGCCGACCAAGGCGGCCACGATGGTTAACCTTAAGGCCACCTTGTACCCCAGCCCGGCCTCGTGACGCCGTAGCGCCATCTCTTCCTTATCGCGTCGGCTCTTTGCTGCCATTTGTGAGGCCTTTCTCGCGAATGCGCTCCATCATGCTCCGAGGTCGGTCGTGGTGGTAGACAATGCGCAAGCTACGGCAGGACTCTTGAAAGATTCGTGGGGAGTTTCTTGCGGTCGGCGCCTCCGTGGGGGGAGCGGTCGGTGCCTCCGTGGCGAAGGTATTTTTCGCGCAATCCATTCCAGCGTCAGATGAGGACGACGAACGGCTTCTTGCCCGTCAAGGCCCAATGCCAAACACGACATCGCTGCCACAGCACGAACACGCGAAGTTTGCTAACTGCTGTCAGGGGGCTGTCAATTGGCCAAGTACGGCGCTTCAGTTGCGACTTGCATTGCTCGCATACGAATGCCTTTTGGCCGACTGGCACCGGCTGCGCATGCATGGCATTGCAGACGCCTCACGTTCGTGGACTTCTCGTGCGCCTCAGCCTGTGGGCGCCCGATGTAGTCGGCAGCTTCTACTGCAGCTGCTTCGGCGGTGCACCTAGGTGGCTCGCTTCGTAGTTCAGGAGTGCGGCGAACTGCCGCGCACGCCAGGGGTTGAAACCGGCAATGACGTCATACGGCATGGAGTACACGACCTTCGTATCTGGCCCTTCGATCGTGATGTCAACAGTGTCGGTCTTCGTGACCGTAGCGGTGAGCCCTCGCAGCGGAATGCGCAGAGCGCCAGTCCCATAGCCCTTGATCAGCTCGGTCCTAGTGATGCGCAGCTCATAGAAGTGGTAGATGACACCGTCTGCGCGGTTCTGTTCTCTCGGGTCAAAGCCGACAACGTTCTTGACGGCGGCGCGGTGCTTGTAATAGGCAAAACACACCAACAAGAGCAAGATCAACCCCAACGGGGGGAACAAGATCATGCCCAACGCGGACAAGACGAAGGGCGACCGCGCCGCTCGGCGCGCTACCGCTATCTCCTTTCTATCGAGTCCGCTCCGGCTCTTCGCAATCATCCCCGCGATCAGGCCGATCGCTGGGACGCCGAACACCACGATCCAGATCCACCAGGGGTGTGTGCCCATTCCTCAGTCCCTTCTCGCGGGATGCGCTCCATCGTGCTCCGCGGTCTGTCGTGGTGGCCGACAATGCGTAGGGTGCGGCAGGATTCTTGAATGGTCCTTGGCGAGTTTCTTGCGGTCGGCCCCCTAAGGCCAGTCGAAAACTTGGTAGCCAAGCTCCGAATGCAAGTCGCGGCCGCGTTCAGCGCCAGCAACCGCTCTCGACGTGGTTGATGAATTCGAGGCCCCGTAGGCTGACCGACGCCATCAAAGGCCGGCATCGCGGTCTCGGCGGGTCAGAACCGCACCTACGAGTTCTCCGCGCGGCCGCCGAGGTGCTTGGCGAGGAACCGGTCGGCCCGGTGGTAGAAGTCCAGCCGATTCTCCGGCTTCGCCAGGCCGTGACCCTCGTTCTCGTACATCACGTATTCGTGATCGATCCCACGCTCTTTCATGGCCGCGACGATCTGTTCTGACTCTGACCTTTTCACGCGTGGATCGTTCTCTCCCTGGGCTATCAGAATGGGAATCCTGATGCCGTCGACCCTCGACAACGGCGAGCGCGACCACAGAAAGTCCTTGTCCTCGCCAACTCGCTTGTGCCACATCGCGATCATCGGCTTCCAGTACTCGGGAAACGAGTCGATGAGCGTATTCAAATTCGACGGGCCGACCATCGATATCGCGCACTTGAAGACGTCAGGGGTAAACGTCGCACCGATCAACGCGGCGTACCCGCCGTAGGATCCACCGTAGATGGCAACGCGCTCGCGATCGACAATGCCTTGCGCGACAAGGTAATCGACGGCATCGAGCAGATCGTCGTGCATCTTGGCTCCCCACTCGCGGTTGCCCGCGTTGAGGAAGTCCTTGCCGTATCCGCTGGACCCGCGGAAGTTCAGCTGCACACACACGTAACCGCGGTTCGCAAGCCACTGCGCCTCAGGATCGAATCCCCAGCCGTTGCGGGCCCATGGCCCGCCGTGCACTGTCAGGACCGCGGGCAGGTTGGTGCGCTCGACCTGCGCTGGAAAGGACAGGTAGCCGTGAATCGTCAGCCCGTCCCGTGCGGTAAAGCTGAAGGGCTCCATTGACACCAATGGATATTCGTTGAGTTGCGGCCGGTGGTCAAATAGGAACGTTGCCGCCTTCGCATTACGGTCCCAGGTGTAGAACTTCACGGGTCCGGCATCATTATCGAACGCGACAAGCCACGTCTTGTCGTCGTCGCTTCGGTCGCTGATCACCAGTTCGCCCGCGCTAAGTAGTTGCAGCGCTTCGATATCCCCGCGGATCGCATCGTCGAAGATCTGGTACTCCAGCCGATCACGGTAGACCGTCACAGCCTCGACCTCGTACGTGTCAGGGTTCAACAGCACGCCCGCGATGTCGTAGACCGGATCCTCGGCGATCACCTCCGCTGCACCCGTCGCGATATCCATCTCCACCAGGCGTCCGGTGTTGCAGTTGAGGGAAGTCTGCATGTACATGCTCATGCCGTTTTTCGTGAAGGCGACCGGACCCGTCGACTCCGCGTCCTCCGGCGGTACCTCCAGCAGCGGTCGCCATTCCGACGATTCGTCATCGCGCACCATGATCACTGCGCCACCATCCGGTAGCGGCGTCACCGCACCGCGCACCTTCAGGTCGGTGTCGACGACCCAGGCGACGAAGCCGGGGTTGCCGACGATCTTCTCCAGACTTCCCGTCATCAGGTCCAGGTGGTAGACGTCGTGCAGCTGTGGGTTGTCCTTGTTCAAGCCGATGAGCACATCGTTCGGAAAGTCCTTGCGGTGGGCGATGAGCCGGCATTGCACATCCTCGAGGGGAGTGAGGTCACGCTCGACGCCTGTCTCCAGATCGACGTCGTAGAGCCGGAAGTTCTCGCTTCCGTCTTTGTCCCGTAAATACATGATGTGGCGGTTGTCGTGAGGCCAGAGGTAACCCTGGATGCCGCGGTTGGTGTCGTGGGTGATTGGCCGATCTTCTCCCGTTCCGGCATCTCCGACGAACACGTTCATCACGCCGTCGAGCGGCGCCATATATGACAAGCGCTTGCCATCCGGCGAGAGCTGCGCCGCGGCGCGCTCCGGATTGCCTAGCAGTACCTCCAGCGGGATGAGTTTCACATCGGCCATGGCGGGGCCTCCACTGTCGGCGTTGAGCTCAGATCCTAAGTCGGCGGCAGCTTGACGGCAGACCAATTCACGAAGCTGGGTGAAAAGACTCCGAACCCCCGAAGCGGGATTGTTTGGGGACTGGTGTCGGAGCTCCAAGGATTTGTCAAGCATCCGCTGTGATCTTCGGCATGTCCGAGCGAAACCCAAAGCGGCAAAGCATCCACCGCGATCGCCACGGACTGCTCACTCAGAAAGGAAACCAGCAGCGGAATGGGTGGTCTCAGTGGTCTCTGGCAGACCGACAACTACGACGTGGGATTGGGCCTCGCCATCGGTATTCTGGCCTGCCTTCCCGTCTTAACCGTCATTTACTTCGGGGAGAGCACACGGTGTGCGCCGCTGCGGGCCCAATTGGGGCACTTACGGGTTCGTCTACGAGACAGATTTCGGTTCGAGCGATACGAGACGAAAGTTACGACTTCTCTAAATGCTCGACACCGCCTTGCAAGAGGCCGAGCGGACACCGGTGGAGCGGCTTCCACAGCCGCTTCATGACTCGCGAGAGTTAAGCGTCCCCGGCGATCGCTTAGGGCCGCGCTCAAGTAGTCGATCTGCGGTTTTCTTTCCGTCGAGGGTCTACCCTCGCCCTACCACGCGTCTTATGCCCGAGGGCGCGCCCGATGAGCCGGCGGGCTGGAAATGCGGGAGAGCCGACCTAGGGGAACGGTCAGACCCGGGAGAAGGGGGCACACGTCATGCCAGACCAATTTGGGTCTGCTGGGAGGGCGTCGCCGCTGCCGCCGGCGGGTTGGTATCCCGATCCGCAGGGATCTAGTCAGCGGTATTGGGATGGCACTCGCTGGACCGAGCACCGGATGCCCGCCAAGCCGACACGTAAGCGGGTGCCTTGGTGGCTTGTTGTCATCCTGTTCCTGATCGCTGCACTGTTGTTGTTCTTCTTCGGATTCTTCAATTTCGGCAACGCAATCTTCAGAGGGAGCCCCTCAGCGCCTGCGCCCGCAGGGCCCAGAGCCGCTGCACCCGGAATGTCCGGTGCGTCTGCCGCCCCCGCAGTGCCTGCGCCGCCGGGGTCGAGTTCGCACACAGCCGGCAGCGTGAGAATCATCATCGACGGTCAAGAGAAGAGCGTGCAGGGCACACTCTGGTGCGCGCAGCGTCCCGACGGCAAGTTCGCGTTCGGGATCAACAACGTTTTCGGAGTGGTGCTCACACCTGGCACGCCGCCAAATGTGGACTCGGTCGTGTTTTCCCAAGGCCCGCCGCCCAATCCCCAAAACGGCATCGCCGGGCTTGGAATGGAGTTCAACGCGAACGGCCCTGAGCCCGGCCAGGCCAGCGCCACGAAGGACGGCAATTCCTACACGATCAAGGGCACGGCTGCAGACGCAGCGTCCGCTTACACCACGACCAGACCATTCGAGATCGACGCGACCTGCCCGAGCTAGGCCATCTTTTCCGTGATCTGCAGCCGCCCCAACGCTTTTCGGACCTTGGCGGCGTCGATCGTCGCCCAGAACGGCGGCAGCGAGGCGCGAAGATAGCCGCTGTAGCGCGCGGTGACCATCCGGGAGTCGAGCACCGCCACCACGCCGCGGTCCTCGACGCCGCGCAGCAACCGCCCCGCGCCCTGCGCCAGCAATAGCGCCGCATGGTTGGCGGCCACCGCCATGAACCCGTTGCCACCATGCGCGGCCACAGCGCGCTGGCGGGCACTCAGCAGCGGGTCATCGGGCCGCGGGAACGGAATGCGGTCGATGATGACCAGCGACAGCGACGGGCCTGGTACGTCGACTCCCTGCCACAGCGACAAGGTGCCGAACAGCGATGTGGCGGCATCGGCGGCGAACTGCTCGATCAACGCGGCGGTGCTGTCGTCGCCTTGACACAAGATCGGGGTGGACAACCGTTCCCGCATGGCTTCGGCGGCGGCCCGTGCCGCGCGCATAGACGAAAACAGGCCCAGGGTGCGTCCGCCGGCCGCTTCAATGAGTTCCGCGATCTCGGCCAGCTGCTCAGCCGAGCCTGTGCCGTCCCGGCCGGGTGGCGGCAGATGTGCTGCGACGTACAGGATTCCGGCCCTGGTGTGCTGGAAGGGCGATCCCACATCGAGCCCTCGCCAGCGGGGCTTCTCTCCGTCGTCGCCGGTCAGACCCCATGCAGTGGCCATGCCGTCGAACGATCCACCGAGCGCCAACGTCGCCGACGTCAACACCACCGTCGACCGCGCGAACAATCGGCTACGCAAAAGCCCGGCTACGGACAGCGGAGCCACCCGCAGCGCCGAGCGGACCGAGCCGCGGCTGTCGTCGTGGTCGAGCCATACCACGTCGGCGCGATCCGGGATCGCCGGAGCGAACGACGCAAGGATCCGCGACGCGGTATCGCCGACCTCGGTCAGACTGGCGACGGCCTCCAGGCGCGCCGAGGCCGCCTTCGGATCGCTGGGCGAGGTGTCGATGGCCGACCGCGCGGCATTGGCGGCGTCGCGCAGTGCGGTCAGATGGGTGGCCAGCTGGTCGTCGAGGTAGTCGACGCGGCCGGGCATCGCGTTTTGGATCGCTGCGGTAAGCGTGTTGGACGTGGTCTCCAAGCGTTCGGCCAATTCCGGATCGACCAATCTGCTGACGCGCCGCGCCGCCGCACTCAATGCGGCAGGGGTCAGTTCTCCGGTGGCCACCGCCGTCACCCGGTCCACCAACTCGTGTGCCTCATCGACCACCAGCAGTTCGTGATCGGGCAGTACGGCCGATTCGGAAATGGCGTCGATGGCCAGCAACGCGTGGTTGGTGACGACGATTTCGGCGCGCCCGGCAGCGGCTCGGGCACGTTCGGCGAAGCATTGGCTGCCGAACGGGCAGCGCGCGACGCCCAAGCATTCCCGCGCCGACACGCTCACGTGCGCCCACGACCGATCCTGCACGCCGGGCTTGAGCTCGTCACGGTCACCGGAATCGGTTTCCGATGCCCAGGCCGTAATCCGTTGCACGTCGCGGCCGAGCGCGGTGACGGCCTGCGGCTCGAAGAGTTCGTCCGGGGGTGCATCGGCTTCGCCGCCGTTGTGAATTTTGTTGAGGCACAAGTAGTTATGTCGACCCTTCAGCAGCGCGAATCGAGGACGACGGGGTAGCGCATCGGCGAGGGAGTCAATCAACTGCGGCAGATCGCGATCAACGAGTTGACGCTGCAGGGCGATCGTCGCGGTCGACACCACGACCGGCGACTCGTCGGATACTGCGCGAACGATGGCTGGCACGAGATACGCCAGCGACTTGCCGGTGCCGGTGCCGGCTTGGACGGCAAGGTGCTCTCCGGTTTCGAACGCATGCGCCACAGCGGTGGCCATCTGAAGCTGGCCGCTGCGTTCACTGCCGCCGATTGCGGCCACCGCGACGGCCAGCAGATCAGGCACTGAAAGGTCGGGCGTGGCTACTCCTGCCTTTGCTTACGGGTGACGGCCGGGATCTGCCGGGTTGGGATCGCCGGATCGCCGTGCGACAACATCAGACCCTCCCACGGCAGGCTGCGCAATCCCGATGCCACCAGCTCCCGTGCGAGGCCGAGATCCACATCGGCCACCGCCTTGCCGCCGCGCACCAGCGGGACTGTCAACACGCGGCAGGGCTCGGCCAGACCGGGCGGTTGACCGGCAGGATGCACGACCTCTTCGGTGATCGTGCCCGTCGGACGGGAAACGCGCACCGCTTCCTTGCGGCCACCCTGGGACTCCTTGTGGCTGCTGCGTTTCTGCACCGGTATGCCGTCCACCTCCACGAGCTTGTAGATAATGTTCGCAGTCGGCGCGCCCGACCCAGTGACCAGCGACGTGCCAACGCCGTAGCTGTCGACCGGATCGGCGCCCAGCGCGGCGATCGCGAACTCGTCGAGATCGCCGGACACCACGATCTTGGTCCGGGTCGCACCCAGGTGGTCGAGCTGCTCGCGAACCTGGCGGGCTAGCACGCCGAGCTCGCCAGAGTCGATGCGTACCCCGCCGAGCTCGGTGCCGGCCGCCGCCACCGCGTTGGCCACGCCGGTAGTCACGTCATAGGTGTCCACCAGCAGCGTCGTTCCCGTGCCGAGCGCGTCGACCTGGGCGCGGAATGCAGACAGCTCGTCGGGCCCGTCGGAATGCGTGTGCAGCAAGGTGAACGAGTGCGCCGCGGTGCCTTCCGCCGGCACGCCGTATCGACGCTGGGCCTCCAGATTGGATGTCGCGGCAAACCCGGCGACGTAGGCCGCGCGGGCGGCGGCGACCGCGGCCTGCTCATGCGTTCGTCGCGAGCCCATCTCGATCAACGGACGGTCCCGCGCGGCACTGACCATGCGAGCGGCAGCCGACGCGATTGCGCTGTCGTGATTGAAGATTGACAGCGCCAGCGTTTCGAGCACGATGCACTCAGCGAAGCTGCCACGCACTGAAAGCACCGGCGAACCAGGGAAATACAGCTCCCCCTCGGCGTAGCC
>NZ_DASRBZ010000118.1:0-4496 GCF_035653355.1 Mycobacterium sp.
CCGCTCACGCCCACTTTTGGCTGAGGTTTGCACCAGCATCATTTTGGTCATCAGCCCTCGGTGGGGCACCAACTGGGACCGCGACCGCTGCCACGACGAGCACTGGTACGACGGCGATCCGCACGACCTCGACCACCGGCACGGATCAGAGCCGTATCCGGGCGGTCCCGGGGTTCCTGGCAGCCCCGGCGTCGCCCCCTGGTAATCCAGCGGCCCGGCCGGCAAGGCGGGTGTAACGGGCCGCCTGCACTACCCTGATGGGCTATGTGCGGAATCGTCGGCTACGTCGGGCAGCGGTCTGCCTGCGACGTCGTCGTCGATGCTTTGCGCCGGATGGAGTACCGCGGCTACGACTCGGCCGGCATTGCGCTGCTCGACGGGCACGGCAAGCTGACCGTGCGCCGCCGCGCGGGCCGGTTGGCCAACCTGGAGAAGGCGCTCGAGGAGACCGACCCGGCAGCGCTGACCGGTAGCACCGGCCTCGGGCACACCCGGTGGGCCACCCACGGGCGCCCCACCAACCGCAACGCGCATCCCCACCGCGACGCCGCCGCCAAGATCGCGGTCGTCCACAACGGCATCATCGAGAACTTCGCGATCTTGCGCCGCGAGCTGGAGGCCGCCGGGGTGGAGTTCGCCAGTGACACCGACACCGAGGTCGCCGTGCACCTGGTGGCGCAGGCTTACCGGAAAGGAGCGACTGCTGGCGATTTCACTGGCTCGGTGCTGTCCGTGTTGCGCCGGCTGGAAGGTCACTTCACGCTGGTGTTCGCCAACGCCGACGAGCCCGGCACCATCGTCGCCGCCCGCCGCTCCACCCCGCTGGTGATCGGGATCGGCGACGGCGAGATGTTCATCGGATCCGACGTCGCCGCGTTCATCGAATTCACCCGTGAGGCGGTCGAGCTGGGTCAGGACCAGGCGGTGGTGATCACCGCCGACGGCTACCGGATCAGCGACTTCCACGGCAACGACATCACCGGCGATGCCCATGTCTTTCATATCGACTGGGACCTCTCGGCCGCAGAGAAGGGCGGCTACGAGTACTTCATGCTCAAGGAGATCGCTGAGCAGCCCGCCGCGGTGGCCGACACGCTGCTCGGGCACTTCGTCGACGGCCGGATCGTGCTGGACGAGCAGCGACTCTCTGACCAGGAGCTGCGCGAGGTCGACAAGGTCTTCGTGGTTGCCTGCGGCACCGCATATCACTCCGGGCTGTTGGCGAAGTATGCGATCGAGCACTGGACCCGGTTGCCCGTCGAAGTGGAACTGGCCAGTGAGTTCCGCTACCGCGATCCGGTGCTGGACCGCAGCACGCTGGTGGTGGCCATCTCGCAGTCCGGTGAGACCGCCGACACCCTCGAGGCGGTGCGGCACGCCAAGGAGCAGAAGGCCAAGGTGCTGGCGATCTGCAACACCAACGGCTCGCAGATCCCGCGGGAATGCGATGCGGTGCTCTACACCCGCGCCGGGCCCGAAATCGGCGTCGCCTCCACGAAAACCTTCCTGGCGCAGATCGCCGCCAACTATCTGCTCGGGCTGGCGCTGGCGCAGGCCCGCGGCACCAAATACCCCGACGAGGTCGAGCGCGAATACCGCGAGCTGGAATCCATGCCGGAGCTGGTGGCCCGCGTGCTCACCGGCATGGCGCCGGTAGCCGAGCTGGCCTACCGATTCGCCAAGTCGTCGACCATCCTGTTCCTGGGTCGCCACGTCGGCTATCCGGTAGCGCTCGAAGGCGCCTTGAAGCTCAAGGAATTGGCCTACATGCACGCCGAGGGTTTCGCCGCCGGCGAGCTCAAGCACGGGCCAATCGCGCTGATCGAAGACGATCTACCGGTCATCGTCGTCATGCCGTCGCCGAAAAACTCCGCGACGCTGCACGCCAAACTGCTGTCCAACATCCGCGAAATCCAGACCCGCGGCGCGGTCACCATCGTCATCGCCGAGGAGGGCGACGACACGGTCCGCCCGTTCGCCGATCACCTGATCGAAATCCCCGCTGTCTCAACACTTTTCCAACCGCTGCTGTCGACCATCCCGCTTCAGGTGTTCGCCGCTTCGGTGGCCCAGGCCCGCGGTTACGACGTCGACAAGCCGCGCAACCTGGCCAAGTCCGTCACCGTCGAATGATTCGCACGCCGAGACTGCAACCACGTTGCAGTTTCTCGGCGTGTCGTGTCCGTGGCTGCAGTGTCGGCGAAATGACGGTGTAGGCATGCGACGTCTGAAACTCTGGCTGGCCGCAGTATGGCGATACGTCGCCAATGCGCCGTTGACGTATCTGTGGTTGACCGTATTGCTGGTAACCACGATCATTCAGCACCATCTCACCCGGCGGCAGCTGCACTCGGTGCTCGTGCACGGTTCGACCAACCTCTACCACTTGGCCAGGGATCCGCTGGAGGTGCTGTTCACCAGCCTGCTGTGGATCGACGGCCGCTACTGGACACCGTATTTGGTGCTGTTCACCTTGTTTGTCGCGCCGGTTGAGCGTTGGCTTGGCCAATTGCGTTGGCTCACTGTGGGACTGACAGCGCACGTCGGCGCGACGTATATCAGCGAGGGCCTGCTGTACCTGGCGATCCAGCACCACCTGGAGCCGGAAAAGCTCGTCTATGCCCGCGATATCGGTGTCAGCTACTTCATGGTCGGCGCGATGGCGGTGCTGACCTATCACATCGCGAAGCCCTGGCGCTGGGGTTACCTGGCGATACTGATCGTCGTCTTCACCGTTCCGCTGATCCTGCACGTGAACTTCACTGCCGTCGGGCATTTCGCCGCGATCTTCATCGGGCTCTGCTTTTACCCGATGGCCCGGTCGGCGCAACTCACGGATGCCGACACGTGACGCCGCCGTCGACCACCAGGTGAGTGCCGGTGATGAACGACGCCCGCGGCGACATCAGGAACGCAACCGCTTGCGCGACTTCGGCGGGCTCACCGATGCGCCCCAGCGGTGCGGCCTGAACGAAGCCGGCCCGGACTTCTTCGACGTCGAGCGCGATCTGCAGCATCGGAGTGTGGATGAATCCGGGGCACACGGCGTTTACGCGAATTCCGACCGGCCCCAGCTGTGCGGCCATCGACCGGGTCAACCCGAGCAGGCCGGCCTTCGAGGCACAGTAGGCGGGGATGAACGGGTTGGCGGTCAACCCTTCGATGCTGGAGATCCCGACGACGGCTGGTGACCGGCCGGCGCGGGCGGATGCCTCCAGTTGCGGCAGCATGAGCTGGACCAGCATCGCCTGTGCGCGCAGGTTGACGTCGAGGATGGCGTCCCAGGATTCGCCGGTGAAGGCGCCGACGGGTTCGGCGAGCACACGTCCGGCGGCGTGCACCAGGCCGTCGAGACCGTCGAGCGCGGTGTTCGCGGCGGCGACGGCGTCGGCCAGCGCGGCGTCGTCGCAGACGTCGACGACCGCGCCCGGCATACCCAGCTCGTCGGCCACTTGCTGCACGGTTGGGGCGATGTCCCACAAGGCAACTCGTCGACCGTCGGCGGCCAGTGCCTCCGCGCACGCCCGGCCGATACCGGATGCGGCTCCGGTGACGATCACTCCACTCATGACACCCTTTCCCGCGTCACGAACTGTGACCAATCAGGTTCTCGGACCGCCGCCCAGTATTCGTTGAGCCGCCACGGGCTAACGGTGTGGATTTCGCCGTCGGGGTTTTTGAAATAGGAGTGCTTGACCAACGGATGCGACCACACCATCTTCTTGATCTCGGCCTGCGTTCGTCGATGCCACTTGGCGGCAGCCTCGGGGGTGGGTTCGATGGAGTGCAGGTCGATCTCCGCCAAGTGCGCCAGGCAGCTATTGATGTAGCGCATCTGCAGTTCGGAGTTGAAGATCAGGCTCCCACCGTGCGCAAGATGGGCGCCCGGTCCGTAGAGCATGAAGAAGTTGGGGAAGCTGGGAACGGTGATGCCGAGGTAGGCGTAGGGGCGCTGGCCCCATAGGCGACGCAGGTTTACGCCGTTGCGGCCGGTGATCGTCAGCGGCCACAGCACATCGGTGTGCCGGAACCCGGTGGCGTAGATGATCACATCGACATGGTGGGTGACGCCGTCGACGGTGACGACCCCGCCGGGTGTGATGCGCTGAATGCCAGCAGGCACCAGTTCGACGTTGTGGCGGCGCAGGGTTTTCAGCCAGCTACCGTTGTCCTGCAGCGTGCGTTTGCCGGTGGCCGGATAGTCGGGCAGCACCTTGGCCAGCAGATCTCCGTCGTCCCCAACCTGATTGGTGATCCAGTCGGTGAACATCAGCCGGGCGGCGGCGTTGATCTCGCTGACCGCGTAGTCCTGATTCGGGTAGTTCGGGTCGAGCCGCGCGGCGTCGAGACCTTTGTCGGCGCCCGGCCACATCACCAGGAACCGGTACCAGCGGCCGTAGAACGGCAGATGATTCATAGCCCAGCGCACGCCGTCGCCGACGGACTCGTGATACATCGGGTTCGGGAACATCCATTGCGCGGTGCGTTGGAAGACG
>NZ_DASRBZ010000119.1:0-3690 GCF_035653355.1 Mycobacterium sp.
GCGCAGGTGGAGATGCAGTGCGGGCCCTTCACCGTGGTGTCGTTGATGAGCACCGAGGCCGCCCGCGAGCTGAAACTGGAGCCTGGCAGTGTCGCCGTGGCGGTGGTCAAGGCCACCACCGTCATCGTCGAAACCCCGGAAGAATTCTCCTGACCCCGAGCTCTTGGACCGCGGGATCTCAGACCGCGGCGAGGTAGGCCACGGCGTCTCGCATCCGCTCCGCGGCCGCGCGCAGGTCGGTGACACGCGGCCCAGATCGCAGCACAGCGCGCGACACCGCAGGCAGGAGCTGTCCCGCCGTGGCCCCGCCCAGTCCGCCGAGCGCGTCGACCTGACCGCCTTGCGCCCCCACGCCGGGCACTAACACCGGCCCGTCTAGTTCGCTGACGTCGGGCACATCGGCGACCGTGGCCCCGACGACCACGCCGACCGAACCCGGCTCTGGCAGGGCCGCCCGGTTCACCTCCGCCGCCGCGTCGACGATCGACTGGGCAACGGTCCGGCCGCCTGCGTCGGCCCGTTGGATGGCCGCACCTTCCGGGTTTGAGGTTGCCGCCAGCACGAATACGCCGCGCCCGTGCGCGGTGGCGGTGTCCAAGAGTGGTTGCAGGGACTCGAATCCGGGATACGGCGACGCGGTGACGGCGTCGGCGGCCAGCGGCGAGTCGCCTACCCAGGCCTGGGCGTAGGCCGCCATCGTGGAGCCGATGTCGCCGCGCTTGGCGTCGGCCAGCACCAGCACGCCGGTGTCGCGCAGCGCGGCGATGGTGCGCTCCAGCACCGCGTATCCGGCGGCCCCGTAGGCCTCGAAGAACGCGACCTGCGGTTTAACGACGGCGAAGCCGGCGTAGGCCTCGATACAGGTGTCGCAGAACGACGCCAGACCATCGGGCGTGGTCGGCACGTCCCAGGCACGCAGCAGCTCAGGATGCGGGTCGATCCCCAAACACAGCGGTCCCCGCTGCGCCGTTGCGTCGCGCAGCCGGGCGCCGAACCCGGGCATGCCTAGCGCCCACCGTTGTTCAGCGCGCTGTGCAGCTCCTGCAGCGAACGCACCCCGATGTCACCGCGGATCCCCGCCTCGATGCCCTGCACCGCCGCCGAGGCGCCCTGCACCGTCGTCACGCAAGGAATGTTCATCGCCACGGCGGCCGAACGTATTTCGTAGCCGTCGATGCGCGGACCGGAGTTGCCGTAGGGGGTGTTGATCACCATGTCGACCTCACCGGCCCTGATCGCGTCGACCGCCGAAAGCGCGGGGCGGCCGGGACGGGGCTCTTCGAAATGCTTGCGAACGACCTCGCAGGGAATCCCGTTGCGGCGCAACATTTCCGCAGTGCCCTCGGTGGCCAGCACCCGAAAGCCCAGGTCGGCCAGCCGCTTGACCGGGAACACCAGCGAGCGTTTGTCGCGGTTGGCCACCGACACGAACACTGTGCCCTCGGCCGGCAGCGAACCGTAGGCGGCAGTCTGGCTTTTGGCGAACGCGCTGCCGAAGTCGCGGTCGATACCCATTACCTCGCCGGTCGACTTCATCTCCGGGCCGAGCAACGAGTCGATGCCGGCCCCCTCGACGGTGCGGAACCGGTGGAACGGCAACACGGCCTCCTTGACCGCGATCGGGGCGTCCGGCGCCGCGGTTGCACCGTCACCGGAGGCCGTCAGCATGCCCTCCGCGCGTAGTTGGGCGATGCTGGCCCCCAACATGATTCGTGCACATGCCTTGGCCAGTGGAACCGCGGTTGCCTTGGACACGAACGGCACGGTGCGGCTGGCTCGCGGGTTCGCCTCAAGCACGTAGAGCACGTCGTCTTTGAGGGCGTATTGCACGTTGAGTCGGCCGACGACGCCGATGCCGTGGGCGATGGCCTCGGTTGCTTTCCGGACTTTCTCGATGTCGGTGCGGCCCAACGTCACCGGCGGCAGCGCGCACGCCGAGTCGCCGGAGTGGATACCGGCCTCCTCGATGTGTTCCATGATCCCGCCGATGTAGACCTCGCTCCCGTCGCACAGCGCATCCACGTCGATCTCGATGGCGTCCTCGAGGAAACGGTCCACCAGCACCGGGTGTTCCGGTGAGAGGGCGGTCGCGCGGGTGATGTAACCCTGCAGCGTGTCATCGTCGTAGACGATCTCCATGCCGCGACCACCCAGCACATACGAGGGCCGTACCAGCACCGGATAGCCGATCTCCGCGGCGATGCGGCGGGCCTGGTCGAAGGTCGTGGCGGTTCCGTAACGGGGGGCCGGCAGCCCGGCAGCGGTGAGCACATCCCCGAACGCGCCGCGGTCCTCGGCCAGGTCGATGGCCTCCGGCGCGGTGCCGACAATCGGAACCCCGGCGTCGGCGAGCCGCTGCGCCAGGCCGAGCGGGGTCTGGCCGCCCAGTTGCACGATGACGCCGACCACGCCGGGACCATCTTGTGCCGAATGGGATTCGGCGTGGAACACCTCCAGCACGTCCTCGAACGTCAGCGGCTCGAAATACAGGCGGTCGGCGGTGTCGTAGTCCGTGGATACCGTCTCTGGGTTGCAGTTGACCATCACGGTCTCAAAGCCAGCCTGGCTCAACGTGGTTGCGGCATGCACGCAGCTGTAGTCGAATTCGATGCCCTGCCCGATCCGGTTGGGCCCGGAGCCGAGGATGAGCACCTTGGGCTTTTGGTTCTGTGGGGCCACCTCGGTTTCGGCGGCGGGGTCCAGCTCATAGCTGCTGTAGTGGTACGGCGTCTTGGCCTCGAACTCCGCGGCGCAGGTGTCGACGGTCTTGTACACCGGGTGGATGCCGAGCCGCTGACGCAGCGAGCGCACGCCGTTCTCGCCGGCCAGTTCCGGTCGCAGCGCGGCGATCTGGCGGTCGGAGAGCCCGCTGTACTTGCAGCGGCGCAGCAGGTCACCGTCCAGCACAGCGGCGTCGACCAGCTCCGCGCGCAACTCGACCAGTTGCGCGATCTGGGCGACGAACCACGGGTCGACGCCGCAGGCCTGCGAGACCTGCTCGACGGAAGCACCCAGCCGCAGCGCCAATTCGACGTCGTAGAGCCGGCTTTCCGACGGTTTTGCCAGCCGCTGAAGTGTTTCGTCGACGCCGCCGGGCGGGTCGGGAGTCGTCCAGAACCCGGCACGGCCGGCTTCCAGCGACCGCATTACCTTGCCGAGGGCTTCGACGAAGTTGCGGCCCAACGACATCGCCTCACCGACCGACTTCATGGTGGTGGTCAGCGTCGGGTCGGCGCCGGGGAACTTCTCGAACGCGAACCGCGGCGCCTTGACAACCACGTAATCGAGCGTGGGTTCGAAGCAGGCCGGGGTTTCCTTGGTGATGTCGTTGAGGATCTCGTCGAGGGTGTAGCCGATGGCCAGCTTGGCCGCGATCTTGGCGATCGGAAAGCCGGTGGCCTTGGACGCCAGCGCACTGGATCGTGACACCCGCGGGTTCATTTCGACGACGATCAGCCGACCGTCGCGCGGGTTGACCGCGAACTGGATGTTGCAGCCGCCGGTGTCGACCCCGACCTCACGCAGGATCGCGATGGCCAGGTCGCGCATTCGCTGGTATTCCCGGTCGGTCAGCGTCATCGCCGGCGCCACCGTCACCGAGTCGCCGGTATGCACGCCCATCGGATCAACGTTTTCGATCGAGCACACCACGACCACGTTGTCGTGTCCGTCGCGCATCAGCTCGAGCTC
>NZ_DASRBZ010000120.1:0-8847 GCF_035653355.1 Mycobacterium sp.
ACGCCACCACCAGCACGTCGTAGGGCGACAGGCTCAACGAGTTCGCGGTGTCCAGCAGATCCGAACGCACGTACACGTCGGAGCTGGTGTTGATCAGCGTCGTCAAAATCGATTCGGCGGAACCCGATGGGTTGACGTTGAACGTCCCCGGCGCGATCAGACCCTCGATGCGGCGGTGGTCGTCGCCCATCGCCGTCACCGGCTCGATCGCCCACTGCGGCACCGACAACGCCGTCGGCGGGCGGACCTGACCCGCCGCTTTGCGCAGGTCGGCCACTGGAACACAGTGCTCGTTGCCGTCAAGGTCCACGCAGGTAGCGCGGGAGATCAAGGTGAGGATCCCCGGGGTCACCGCGTTGGTCTTCATGTCGGTGGTGTCGTCGAGCTGACGTCCCTCGGGGATGACCAGCTTGCCCACCCGGTTATGCGGGTCCGCGAGCCGCTGCACCGCGGACTTCGCGGGGATCTCGGTGCGCATCCGGTAGTAGCCCGGCTGGATCGCCGAGATCGCGGCATTGCCGTGCGCGGCGTCGACGAATGCCCGGACCGTGCGCACCACGCCGTGGTTGAACAACGTCTCGCCGACGGCGGTGGTCGAGTCGCCGGAGTGGATCTGGATCACGATGTCGCGCTTGCCGCTGCCGGTGTAGTCGTTGTCGGAGCCGAAAACGGTGTGCCACAGCTTGGAGCCCACGAACACGGCGGCCACGACAATGACGACGAGCAGGCTGACGGCCAATCCACCGACGATGTGCCGGCGGCGACGGATGCGCCGGTCGCGGAGCCGCTCGGAGCGGCTCTTGCGATGCCGCGGCGGGCCCACCGCCTGAGGTTTGGCGCGGTCGCGGCCTGCGCTGTCAGGCACCGCCGGCCTCCCCGGGAAGGGCCGCGCGGCGCTGGTCGAGCCAGCTTTGCAGGATGGCCACCGCCGCGACCTGGTCGACGACGGCGCGTTGGCTTTTGGCGCGGACCCCGGCCGCGCGCAGCGAGCGCTGAGCGCTCACCGTGGTCAGCCGCTCGTCAGCGAGCCGCACTGGGATCGGCGCGATCCGGCGGGCCAGCGCGTCGGCGACGTCGATCGCGTCGCGGGCCGACGGGCCGGCCCGGTCGGCCAGCGTGCGCGGTAGCCCGACGACCACCTCGACCGCGTCTAGTTCGGCGGCGAGCTCAGCGAGCCGACGTAGATGCGCGCCGGAACGCTCGCGCCGCACCGTTTCCACCGGTGTGGCCAGAATGCCGTCCGGGTCGCTGCTGGCCACGCCGATGCGCACACTGCCGACGTCGATGCCCAGCCGCCGCCCCCGGCCGGGGTCGTCCCCGCCGGGCCGATCGGGCAGCCGGTGTTCTAGCGACGTCACTCAGCCGACCCGCGCTATCTCTGCACGGACCGCGTCGAGTGCAGTGTCGATGCCGGACGGGTTCTTGCCCGAGCCCTGAGCGAGGTCGGGCTTGCCGCCGCCGCGGCCGCCGACCGGTGCCGATAGCGACTTCACCAGGTCGTTGGCGCGGATGCCCAGCTCCTGGGCGGCGGGGTTGGTGGCCACGGCATACGGCACGGAGTCGTCGTCACCGCCGGCGATCAGCGCGACCACCGCGGGGTCGCTGCCGAGTTTGCCGCGGATGTCCGCGGCCAGCGAGCGCAGGTCACCAGCCGTCATCCCGCTCGACATCCGCTGCGCCACCACACGCACGTTACCGATGCGCTCGGCGCCGGCGGCAGCATTGGCTGCGGCCGCCCGCGCGTTGGCCAGCCGCATCCGTTCGAGTTCCTTCTCGGCGGCCTTGAGCCGCTCCACCAGGTTGGCCACCCGGGCCGGCACATCGTCGGAGGGGACTTTCAGCGTCGCCGACAGCCCGGCCATCAGCGCACGCTCCTTGGCCAGGTGGCGGAAGGAGTCGAGCCCGACATAGGCCTCCACCCGGCGCACCCCCGAACCGACCGACGACTCACCGAGAATCGTCACCGGGCCGATCTGCGCCGAGTTGTGCACATGCGTGCCGCCGCAGAGCTCCAGCGAGAACGGCCCGCCGATTTCGACGACCCGTACGATCTCCGGGTAGCTCTCCCCGAACAGCGCCAGCGCGCCCATTGCCTTGGCCTTGTCGAGCTGCTCGGTGAACGTGTGTACCTCGAAGTCGGCCTGCACCGCCTGATTGGTGACCTCTTCTACTTGGCCCAGCTGATCGCCGCTCAACGGGCCCTGCCAGTTGAAGTCGAAGCGCAGATATCCCGGCCGGTTCAGCGATCCGGCCTGAACGGCGTTGGGGCCCAATACTTGTCGCAGCGCAGCATGCACCATGTGGGTGCCCGAGTGGCCCTGGGTGGCGCCTTTGCGCCACTCGGGGTCCACGAACGCGATGACGGTGTCGCCTTCGACGAATTCGCCGGACTCGACGTTGACCCGGTGCACCCACAGGGTTTTGGCGATCTTCTGCACATCGGTGACCGCCGCCCTGGCGCTTTCGCTGCTGCCGGTGCCGGTGATGCTGCCAGCGTCAGCGAGCTGCCCACCCGACTCGGCATACAGCGGGGTGCGGTCCAGGATGAGTTCGACGCGGTGTGCGCCGTTGACGCTGTGCGACACTACCGGGACTCGCCTGCCGTCGACGAAGATACCCAAAACCGTTGCTTCAGAAGCCAATTCGTTGAAGCCGGTGAATTCTGTCGGGCCGGCGTCGATAAGCTCGCGGTAGGCCGAAAGATCGGCGTGCGCATGTTTGCGTGCTGCGGCGTCGGCCTTGGCGCGACGGCGCTGCTCGGCCATCAGCTCGCGGAAGCCGTGCTCGTCGACCTGCAGACCGGCCTCCGACGCCATCTCGAGGGTGAGTTCGATCGGGAAGCCGTAGGTGTCGTGCAGAGTGAAGGCATCCGAGCCGGACAGCACGGTCGAACCGGCTGCTTTGGTTGCGGTGGCGACCTCTTCGAACAGCTTCGAACCCGAGACCAGCGTGCGGTTGAACGCGGTCTCCTCGGCGACCGCGATGCGCTGGATGCGCTCGAAGTCGCTGACCAGTTCGGGATACGACGGGCCCATGGCGTCGCGCACGGTGGCCATCAGCTCGCCGACGATCGGGGTGTCGATGTCGAGAAGCTTGGCCGAGCGGATCACCCGGCGCAGCAACCGGCGCAGCACATAGCCGCGGCCATCGTTGCCGGGGCTGACCCCGTCACCGATCAGGATCGCCGCGGTGCGGCTGTGGTCCGCGATGATGCGGTAGCGCACGTCGTCGTCGTGGTTGCCGACGTCATACCCGCGCGGTGCCAGCTTGGCCACGGTATCGATGACGGGGCGCAGCAGGTCGGTTTCGTAGACGTTGTGCACGTCTTGCAGCACACAGGCCACCCGCTCCACGCCCATGCCGGTGTCGATGTTCTTGCGCGGCAACGACCCGGTGACCTCGAACTCGTCCTTGGTGCCCTCGCCGCGCTCGCTTTCCATGAACACGAGGTTCCACAGCTCGATGTAGCGGTCTTCGCTGGCGACCGGACCGCCTTCGGGCCCGAATTCCGGCCCCCGGTCGTAGTACATCTCCGACGACGGCCCGCAGGGGCCGGGGATGCCCATCGACCAGAAGTTGTCGCCCATGCCGCGGCGCTGGATGCGCTCAGCCGGCAACCCCGCGACTTCCTGCCACAGCTGCGCGGCCTCGTCGTCGTCGAGATAGACTGTCGCCCAGATTCTTTCGGAATCCAACCCGTATCCGCCGTCTTCGACGCTGTTGGTCAACAGCGTCCAGGCCAGCTCGATCGCACCGCGCTTGAAATAGTCGCCGAACGAGAAGTTGCCGGCCATCTGGAAAAACGTGTTGTGTCGGGTGGTGATGCCGACCTCGTCGATATCGGGTGTGCGGATGCATTTTTGGATGCTGGTGGCGGTTTTGTAGGGCGGCGTGCGCTGGCCCAGGAAGTACGGCACGAACTGAACCATGCCGGCGTTGACGAACAGCAAGTTGGGGTCGTCGAGGATCACCGAGGCACTCGGCACCTCGGTGTGTCCCGCTTTCACGAAATGATCAAGGAACCGTTTCCTGATCTCGTGTGTCCGCACTTTTCCGCTTCCTTTGCCGCCGCTGCACGGCTCATTTGCGACCGCATTACCCTACCGGTCTGGTTACCCGTGCTGAACAGCTAACGAATCGTGGCACCGCGTGGTGCCGAGACCCGCTGTTCCCTATGTCGCCGGCTCTGCGGCTCCGGCGACAAAAGTTAACCGCACCTTCCGTCGCGGGTTGTCCCGGTTGAGGTCGACCAGCACGACGCTTTGCCAGGTGCCCAGCAGCGGTGCGCCGTCCTGCACCGGCACCGTCACCGAGGGCGCGACGATGGCCGGCAGCAAGTGATCGGCGCCATGGCCTTCGGACCCATGCGCGTGCCGGTACCGGTCGTCCCGGGGCAGCAGCCGTTCGAGGGTGTCGACGAGGTCGTCGTCGGAGCCGGAGCCGGTCTCGATGATCGCCACCCCCGCCGTCGCATGCGGGACGAACACGTTGCACAGGCCGTCCTGGTGGCCGTCGCAGAACGAACGCACCGCGTCGGTCAGGTCGACGATCCGGCGACGCGCGGTGTCTACTTCCAGCACATCGGTATCCACGACTTCCAGCCTACGAGTCAGGCTCACGATGCTGCCAATCCCCCGGAACGGCACGGCGACTGCCCATTGCCATGCGTAATCGGCGGGTGAAAAGTATTCAGTGGATCGGTGGCGCCGCCGGGGCGCCACCCCAACAGGTGAGGGGGTCGACCCGTGTACGCACGCTCAACGACGATTGAGGCCCAACCATCGCTGATCGACGCAGGAATTGCGCACATCCGTGATGAGGTGATGCCCGCGCTGGAGCAGGTCGACGGGTGTGTGGGCATGTCGCTGCTGGTGGACCGCGAGACCGGCCGCTGCATCGCGACCAGCGCATGGGAGACCCAAGAGGCGATGCACTCCAGCGCTGAGCGGGTGCGGCCGGTGCGCGACCGGGCCGCGCAGGCATTTGGGGGCAGCCCGACCGTCGACGAATGGGAGATCGCGGTGTTGCACCGTGACCACCGCTCCGGTTCCGGCGCCTGCGTGCGGGCCACCTGGCTGAAGGTGCGGGCCGATCAGTTCGACCGGGCCATCGAGTTCTACCGGGAGTCCGTGCTGCCCGACATCGAGAAGCTCGAAGGGTTCTGCAGCGCCAGCCTGATGATCGACCGCAACTCGTGGCGTGCCGTGTCGTCGTCGACGTTCGACAGTATGGAGGCCATGCAGCGCAACGGCGACAAGGCCCGTTCGCTGCGCACCGCGCTGCTGCGCGACCTGGGCACCGACCAGTACGACGTGGGTGAGTTCGAGCTGGCGCTCGCGCACTTGCGGGTGCCCGAGCTGGTGTAGCGGCGACCGCAAGCGCGGCGAAGCCGCGCGCAGCGGGTCGCCGCCAGAGCACTAGGGCAGGGCATCGCCGGGAAATCCCCGGCACGGGTGCACTTCGAAGCGGAACACCCCGGCCTGCACCCCGGGATCGTCGTTCATGACCGCGGTGGTCTCCTCGACGGATCCGGTGAACACCCCGACACCGCACACCTCCGAGCCGTCGGTGACCGGAAGCACCACCGCGAGCAGGCCCTCGTGGCGCAGCGCGAAATTGCGCCGGCCGTGCTCCCAGATGATTGCCGGGGTGTCGTCGCCGCCGAACTTCGGTCCCTGCGTGAGGATGACGACGGTGTAGGCCCTGGCGGCGGGCAACAGCGCGTTCATTTCGTCGTCGGTGAAGGTCTTCATGCTCCTCCGTGTCGTTTTCCGCGGATGATTGCCCGCAGCCGCTCTAGCCGGCCGGCAATTTCGCGTTCCTTACCGTGTCCGGTGGGCCGGTAGTAGTCCACCCCGACCAGCTCGTTGGGCGGATACTGTTGCGCCACAACACCATCGGGGTCGTCGTGGGAGTAGCGATATCCCACCGCGTTGCCCAGCGCTGCCGCACCCGAATAGTGGCCGTCGCGCAGGTGCGCTGGCACCAGGCCAGCCTTGCCCGCTTTGATGTCGTCCATCGCCGCCGCCAGAGCAGTGGTCACCGCGTTGGACTTGGGCGCGGTGGCCAGGTGCACGGTGGCGTGCGCCAGCGTGAGCTGGGCTTCGGGCATGCCGATCAGCTGCACGGTCTGCGCGGCGGCTACCGCGGTGTGCAGCGCGGTCGGATCGGCCATGCCGATGTCCTCGCTGGCCAGGATCATCAGCCGGCGTGCGATGAACCGCGGGTCTTCGCCGGCGACAAGCATCCGGGCCAGGTAGTGCAGCGCGGCGTCGACGTCGGAGCCGCGCACCGACTTGATGAACGCGCTGATGACGTCGTAGTGCTGATCGCCGTCGCGGTCGTAGCGCACCGCCGCCTTGTCCAGCGAGCGTTCGATCGCCTCGACGGTCACCGGATCATTCGCCTCGGCTGCCACCTCCAGCGCGGTCAGCGCGCGACGGGCATCGCCGGCGGCCAGCCGGACCAGCAAGTCGACGGCGTCGGAGGCGACCTGCACCTGCCCGGCCAGGCCGCGCGGGTCCTCGATCGCACGCAGCACTACAGCGCGTACGTCGTCGCCGCTCAAGGGCCGCAGCTGCAAGATCAGCGACCGCGACAGCAGCGGGGCCACCACAGAGAACGACGGGTTTTCGGTGGTCGCCGCCACCAGCAGCACCACCCGGTTCTCCACCGCTGACAACAGGGCGTCCTGCTGGGTCTTGGAGAAGCGGTGCACCTCGTCGATGAACAGCACCGTCTGTTCGCCGTGTGCGGCGGCCTTTCGAGCGATGTCGATGACCGCGCGGACCTCTTTGACACCGGCCGACAGCGCCGAGAGCGCCTCGAACCGGCGCCCGGTCGCTTGCGAGATCAGCGCGGCCAGCGTCGTCTTGCCGCTACCCGGCGGCCCGTAGAGGATGACCGACGCCACACCGGAGCCCTCGACCAGGCGGCGCAGCGGCGACCCGGGCTGCAGCAGGTGGTCCTGCCCGACCACCTCGTCGAGGGTGGCCGGGCGCATCCGCACCGCCAGGGGCGCCGCGGCCGAAGCAGCTGGGTCGCGGTCGGTGAAGCTGGGCGCACCGGGCAGGTCGAAGAGACCGTCGGACACCGTCTCAGGTTAACCACCGACGGCGACGGCGACACGCTAGCGGCCGCGGGTCACCTCGTCGATGACGGTGTGGATGAAACCCATCTTCTCCAGCACGGGGGCCGGCAGCATGAACGGGTAGAGGTCGTCGTGGCCCATCGAGCGGTTCACCATGTTCAACGACCACGACAACGGCAGCCACATTTCGATGATGGTCCGAAAAGCGCTGGGCCCCACCGGTGGTCGTGCGAAGGTGGCGGCCGCCGGGGCGAGCCCGCAGGAGGCGCAGGTGTCAAGCGCGTCGCGGATGTGAAGGTAGTGGGCGAACGTTTCGGCCCAATCCTCGCTGGGGTGCATGGTCGCATACGACGACACGAACCGCTCCTCCCAGCCTGCGGGCGCGCCGTCGCGGTAATGCCGCTCCAGCGCGGCCTGGTAGTCGGCGTCGGGATCGCCGAACAGCTCCCGAAACCGGGCCCGGTAATCCGGTGACGGGTCGACCAGCCGGTAGAAGTAGTAGTGGCCAATCTCATGGCGGAAGTGCCCGAGCAGCGTGCGGTAGGGCTCGCCCATCTCGATGCGCAGCTGCTCGCGGTGCACGTCGTCGCCCTCGGCCAAATCCAGGGTGATGACGCCGTTGTGGTGGCCTGTCATCACCTGTTGGTGTTCGCTGGACAGCAGGTCGAATGCGAGCCCGTAGTCGGGGTCGCGGTCGCGTCCGATGATCGGCAGCTTCAGCTCGCAGAGCTCGGCGATCAGCCGTCGTTTGGCCCGCTCAGCGCGCGCAAACGCCGCCAGCGCCTTGGTGTCGGAATCGTTGGGCCGGCACCGGGTCAGCGAGCAGGACACGCAGAGCCCACCCTGGGCCACACGGACCAGCCAGTTGCATTCCGCCAGATGCATATTCGCGCACAGCTGACACTCGCGGGCGCTGACGGCGCCAGGGTACTCGACGTCGTCGGCGTCGCTGATCACCAGCAGCGCCATGTCGTCGAGCGAAAACCCCAGCGCGGCACCGCAAGACAAGCAGATCGAGTTTTCGAACGTCAGGCGCTGACCGCAGTTGGGGCAGACGAAGTCACGCATGCAGCACTCCGTCCACACACGGCACCACGTCGACGGCGACGTCGATCTCGCTGTTCTCCGAGTTGGTGTAGATGATGCCGCGCAGCGGCGGCACGTCAGCGTAGTCACGGCCCACGCCGACCACGATGTAGCGTTCGTCGACCATCTGGTCATTGGTGGGATCCATTCCCAACCAACGATTTTCCGGTGTCCACACCGCCGCCCAGGCGTGGGTGGCGTCGATGCCGACCATCCGTTCCTTGCCCGGCGGCGGGTCGGTCGCCAGATAACCCGACACGTAGCTGGCGGCCAGCCCGTTGGCGCGCAGGCAGGCGATGGCCAGCCGGGTGAAATCCTGGCAGACCCCTTCGCGCGCAACGAGCATCTCGTGCACGCCGGTCGACACCGTGGTCGAGCCGGAGCGGTAGGTGAAGTCGGCGTGGATGCGCGACGCCAGGTCGCGCAGCACGTCGATCAGGGGACGCCCCGGAACGAAGCTGGGGGCGGCGTAGTCACGCACCTCGTCGGTGATCTCCGGCGGGTCCAGGTCGAGCGTGAACTCCATCGCTAAGGCGCCATCCGGCCCGGCGGGCCGGGCTTGCTCCCACGGCGCCCGCGCCGATCCGGCGCCGTACAGCTCGGCGGGCGGCGGGTCGACCTCGACGACGGACTCGCTGGTGACGGTCAAGGTGCGGTGTGGCTCGGTGACG
>NZ_DASRBZ010000121.1:0-4746 GCF_035653355.1 Mycobacterium sp.
CTCTGCTAGCTGGGCCAGCGCGTCGACGGGCAACGTGCGCGCGGACACCACCCGGTCGGCGGCCGAGTCATAGATGACTGCGCCGTTGGCGCACACCGCCATTGGCGCAAACCCGAGGTCGTCGACGAGGGGCCGCACCCAGCGCGGCGGGCGGCCGGTGGCCAGAATAAACGTGACTCCCGCGGCGATGGCCGCGCGAACAGCGCTGCGCGTACGGGGCGTAATGGTGTCATCGTCGCCGACGAGGGTGCCGTCCACGTCGCTGGCGATGAGCGCCGGCAGCGTCATCGGGTCGATCCCGGTTCGCCACTGGCGAGCGTCACTGCTGTAAGCCGGCTGGCCAGGCCAGTTCGATGCACGACATCCGCCCCGTCGTCAGGCGCTGTGCCGTGCGTGTTGGCTGTTGGTCGAGAAGCGCAATCGCCGTTGCGGCTTATCGTCGATATCAGCGCGATCCACGTTGGCGACCCGCTGGCGACGGCGGTAGAACCACACTCGCTCACGCACGGCTTGCACTCGCTTCGCCCGTTTGGCGAGTTCGGCTTCGTCGAGCAGCTTGGCTTCCTCGGGGGTGGGTGCTCCTCCACCCAGCCGTCGCGGCACCCAATAAGCGCCGGGCGGATGCGGGTAGGACTCCTGCGTCTCATGCAGCAGCTTGGTCATCGCCTCGCGTAGTGCGGCGAGGGTGTCGTCCATCGTGTCCATCGGATATATCGGTGCTCCGATATTGACGGTGATCGGAATCTTGCTGCGGCCCAAGTGTTTTGGATGGTCCTTGGTCCAGATGCGCTGCACGCCCCAGACGATCATCGGAATGATCGGGACATTTGCTTCGTGGGCCATCCGGGCGGCACCGGTTTTGAACTCCCGCAGTTCGAAGCTGCGGGTGATCGTGGCCTCTGGATGAACCCCGACCAGTTCCCCCTCACGCAGCCGCTCGACGGCCACGGCGTAGGCGCCGGCTCCGGCGCTGCGGTCCACCGGGATGAGTTTGACGTGTTTGATCACAAATTTGACCGAGCGCACTTGCTGCATTTCGGCTTTGATCAAGAACCTGAGCCGGCGCCCGCGGCGCGTCGCGGCATACTCAGCGGGAACCCAGTCGACGTAGCTAGTGTGGTTCATCGCGATCACTGCGCCGCCGCGTTCGGGAATGTTTTCCTCTCCGATGAAGGTGATCTTGATTCCGTTGACCGCGATTGCGGCCTTGAGAATGATTTCGATCGTGCGAAATACCGGCTCAGCCATGCTCGCTATCCCTCCCCCCAGGCGACCTCGACCCGGACTCGTGCGTTGCACGGCTGGCTGCCCGCGCCGCTGCTTCCTTCGCCTCCAATTGGGCGGCCTCGTCGGCTGACGGGGCGCCGCCACCGAGCCGTCGCGGCACCCAGTACGCCCCTTGCGGGTGCGGATACTCCTGCTGCACCCGGTGCAGCAACGGCGTCATCGCATCGCGCAACGCGGTGGTGAGCTCGTCGGCGTCACCTTCGGCAGGCAGCATCGAGCCGACCGCCACTGTTATCAGAATCTTTTTGTGTCCCAGGCTCTTCGGGTGATCCTTGGTCCATACCCGTTGAGAGCCCCAGACAATCATCGGGACGATCGGGACCTGTGCTTCCAGCGCCATCCGAGCCGCACCGGTCTTGAACTCCTTGAGTTCGAAGCTGCGGCTGATGGTGGCCTCCGGCATGATTCCCACCACCTCGCCGTCGCGCAACCGCTGCACGGCAACCGCGTACGCCTCGGAGCCCGCAGAGCGATCGACGGGAATCGTCTTGGTGTGCTTGATCAGGTAGTTGACCACCTTCACCTGCTGCATCTCGGCTTTGATCATGTACCGGATACGCCGGCCCCGACGGTGGACGGCAAGACCGGCAAACAACCAGTCGAGGTAGCTGGTGTGGTTCATCGCGACCACTGCGCCACCGGTTTGGGGAATGTTTTCCAGGCCCTGATAGGTGATCTGGCTGCCGAGCGCTTTGACCACGGCCTTGGCTGCGATCTCCAGTGTGCGGAAAACAGGCTCCATGCCGTCACTCCGGCGCACCGGCCGTATCCGGCCGGCGGGCCGCTTTGGCGGCAGCGCGCCTGCTGGCTTCCTCCGCGTCCAGGCGGGCGGCCTCGGCCAGCGTCGGCGCCCCGCCCCCGAGCCGGTGCGGCACCCAGAACTCGCCGGCCGGGTGCGGCCCATAGGATTCCTGCACTTTTTCCAGCAGATGCTGCATACGGGAATGCAGCAGGGTGGTCAGCTCCGGGGCGGGCAACGTGGGCTGGATCGGTTCACCGACCGCGACCGCGACCGGCACCTTGGGGCGAAGCAGCTTCTTGGGATGATCTTTGGTCCAGATCCGCTGCGCGCCCCACACGATGTGCGGGACGATCGGCACGCCCGCCGCAATCGCCATCCGGGCGGCTCCGGTCTTGAGCTCCTTGATCTCGAAGCTGCGGCTGATCGTCGCTTCCGGATAGACACCAACCAGTTCCCCCGCCTTGAGCATTTCGACGGCCTTCTCGAAGGAGGCCGCTCCGCTCTGGCGGTCCACCGGAATGTGCCGCAGCTTGCGCATGATCGGTCCGGAAACGTTGTGGTCGAACACTTCCTGTTTGGCCATGAAACGCACCTTGCGGCCACGGCCCTGCTTGTAGGCGGGCAACCCCGCGAAGGTGAAGTCGAAGTAGCTGGTGTGGTTGATCGCGATCACCGCGCCGCCCGTCTCCGGCAGGTGCTCCACCCCGGTGACGGTGAACCTGATTCCCTGCAGGCGCCAGGTCAGGCGCGCGAGCTGAATGATTGTCCCGTATACCGGTTCCACAAGGGTCCAGCCTAGTGCGCGTCGGCAAGGCCCTGGATCGGTCGGCGGCTTCGCAGGTGGAGTGCTGCCCAGAGATAAACCGCTCATTGACGCGACACAGCCACGCTACTATTCCGGCCGGGGTTGTCTTTTAGCTCTGCACCGACCGCCACAACCGCCAGATTGCTAGCCAACAACCGCTAGCGGCTTGGCATTATGGAGAACCATATGAAGCGCCCGAACCTGATCATCGACGTCGGCATGCACGATGGACAGGACACGGCGTTCTATCTCGCCAAGGGTTTTGACGTCGTCGCGATCGAGGCGAACCCTGGACTCGTTGAGGCCGCGCACGATCGCTTCGCTTCAGAGATCGATTCGGGGCGCTTGCAGATCTTCCCCGTCGCGATCGCCGAGACAGCAGGGACATTGCCGCTGGCTGTCTGCGAAGAGCAATCGATTTGGAGTTCGATGTCAGACGCTTTCATCGAGCGCAACGAGTCGATGGTGGGCGTGAAGTACCACTACGTTGACGTGCCGACGCGCACATTCGAAAGCATTCTTGAGGAGGTCGGAGTCCCGCATTACCTCAAGGTCGACATCGAGGGCTCGGACATGCTCTGTGTCCGCGCTCTGAAGCACCTCGACAGCGTGCCGGACTTCATATCCATTGAATCGAGCGTGAGTTCTCCGCCTGGTTCGTTTGACTCGGTGTTCGACGAGCTATCAACGCTGTGGGAGCTGGGGTATCGCCGTTTCGCCTACGTCGATCAGACGAAAATTCCGAGGCATAAGCCGCCCAATCCGCCCAGAGAAGGCCGCTTCGTCGACGCTAAGCTCACCACGAACACCACCGGATTGTTCGGCGAAGAGCTGCCAGTTCGGTGGGAGACCATCGACAAAGCCTTGCGACGAGGGCAAGCCCTGCATCGCAGATACAACCTCACCGGCTTCGGCGGCCAGGCGACGCGAATGGTGCAACGAACAGTCTCGAGTCCGCTTTTGGATCTCAAAGACCACCCTGTCACACAACGCGTCGTTGGGATCACGGCAGGGCTTTTCGGCCTATTCAAGTGGTACGACCTGCACGCCCGGTTGGACTGAAGCGGCGTCGGCCGAGTTGCTTTGGAGCTAGAGCGTGGCCGTCAAGTCTTCGGGTTGTCAACTCCGCGCGAGCGCGCGGTCGACCAGCGCCCGAATAACCGGGGCCAACAGCCGGGAGTACTCCAGCGTCACGTGATGGTCGTCGGGGTACACAAGGGTGTTGCCCACGATGACCGGGCAGCGTTCAGCGGTGCAGAACAGCGCCGTGATGTCGGCGTATTGTCCGCCACCGGCTTTAGTGGCCGCGGTCTCACCCGCGATACCGGATTCATCGACCGCCGTGGACCTCTGGGGTGAGCAGGCGGTTGCATCATCGAGGTGCTCGGACAGGCAGATCGGAACCAGTGATTGCGGATCTGGGATCGGCCCGAGCACCAGCACCTGCGCACCAGTGCCACGCAGTTGCTGCACCATCCGGGTTAAGCTGCCCATCCACGCTCGGTCGTATGACCTGAAACTCGAGGTCAAAACGTACCCGGTGCCGTATTGCCGGGACATGCTCACCACGACCAGCCGCGGGTGCTCGGCACGTAACCGGGCAAGAATCTGGCTGCGCCACTGATCGCACTCGGTGTAGTCCCGGCGCAGTAAAGGAGTGTTGATCGGCAGCTCCATCGGTGGGCAAGCAACCTTGGTTAGGTTTTCCAGCCGCAAGTGCCGCTGTGCGGCCACCTGCTGGAACGCCGGGCTCCACATTGTGGCATTCGAGTCGCCGAACAAGGCCACCGTCGTTGTCGAGGCGATGTCGCCCGTTGCGCACTCGGGCTGTCCCACTTGGAAGTAATTACGCATGCAGCCGTCGACCAACATTGCCTTTTGTCCGGCTGCCGCGTCGGCAAGTGGCGGGTCG
>NZ_DASRBZ010000122.1:0-2772 GCF_035653355.1 Mycobacterium sp.
CGTTGCTCGCCAATCGGCCCGAATGCCTGATCATCGACTTGAGTCAAGTCTCGTTCATGGGCGCCGCCGGACTGTCGGTATTGATCAAGGCCAGAGGCACCGCCGCGCACCAGGGCACCGCACTCAAGCTCCGGAGCCTAAGCCGATGACCTTCGCTCGGGCGCGCGTGCCTGGCCGATTATCGTGAAATGTCCAGCGAGCAGGCCGGATACATCTCAGTAGTTTTCAGGCGCTGACAATGGTGCCTGAGGGCTGACGGCCAGGAGATCGCATGATCTTGAGCCCACGGGTGCTTCCCATCGTGAATGTGACGCTGTTGAATGCCGCCGGAACGGTGCAGTTTCAAGACGGCACCATCAACCTCGGCATCCCAGTCACGGTCATCGCCGGCGTGGCCATCGGCCCCCTCAGCCCACTTAAGAGCGTGTCTCACTTGGGTCATGGAGTGCTTTCCTACATGATCACCGGTCGTGGTGGACGAGTTGTCGCGTCGGTTGGTGCCCGATGAGTTGTGGGCGTTAGTCGAACCGTTGATCCCTGCGGCGAAGACACGGCCTCAGGGTGGTGGGATGTCGCGCGTTGACGATCGGGCGGTGTTTACCGCGATTGTGTTCGTGCTGACCAGCGGGTGTGCGTGGCGGCATTTACCGCCGAGTTTCGGGGTCACCGTGCCCACGGCGCATCGGCGGTTTAGCGAGTGGACCCGGGCCGGTTTGTGGCGGCGGCTGCATCATGCGGTGCTGGATGAACTAGGCAGTCGCGGATTGATCGACTGGTCCCGCGCCGTCGTCGACGCCGCTAGTGTCCGGGCCAAAAAAGGGGTCCGCTGACCGGACCCAATCCGGTGGATCGGGGCAAGGCCGGCTCAAAAATCCACGCCCTGTCCGACCGCGCCGGATTGCCCTTAGCCGTCGGTGTCTCCGCGGCCAACACCCACGACAATCACGCGCTCAAACCACTGGTCAAAGCCATCCCCGCGATCCGGTCACGGCGAGGCCCCCGACGAGCACGGCCCACCAAGCTGCACGCCGATAAGGCCTACGACGTCACCGTACTGCGCAGATGGCTACGTCAGCGAGGAATTACCCCCCGCATCGCTCGCAAAGGCGTCGAATCCAGCACCACCCTGGGCAAACACCGGTGGGTGATCGAACGCAGTATCGCCTGGCTGTTCGGCTACCGCCGGCTGACCATCCGCTACGAACGCCACGCCCACCTGTTCTGCGCCTTTCTCACCCTCGCCGCCGTGCTCACCTGCTACAAAAAACTCGCCAAAGCCAAATGAGACACGCTCTAAGCCAGGCTCACACTCACTAACTGCGGTATTCACACCCACCAGCCCCACCCAATTCCAGCGCTCAACCTCCAACACCATCACCGTCAGCTTGTAACCCGACACTTCGATCACCTGACCCGACGATCTCCTGCCACGTCCCACCGCTACTAGCAGCAGTTTTTCGTGGCGGGCCATACCAGGGGCGTCGAGGGTGCTCGTGGCCCAAGTCAAGCATCGGACGAGGAATTAAGCCCTTTGCTTCAGGATGATCACCCATTCAGGTCGGTAACGAACCGTGGCAGTCCCAGCGATGAGCAGGCCGTAGCCACCGACAGTAACCATCTGGGGAGAGCCAAGACATGAAGAAGTCACTTGCAGCGCTGGGCGTTGTCGGCGCGCTGTTTGTCGTGCTGGGAGCTGCCTGTAACGCGTCGCCGTCAACCTCCACGTCGGCACCCGTGTTATCGACGGTTTCCCCTCCGACTCCACCGCCCGCAACGACCTACAGCGCAACTCCGGCTATTTCGAGCCCAATGAGCAGCGCCGTGCCGCTCGGAACAACAAGCGGCACTCTGGTAGGCCAGACCGCCAGCTTTTCTGCCGGATCGACCAGCGGCGCTCGCGCCAGTTCTTCGACCGGATCTGCCGGCAGCTCGCCAACCAATCCAGCCAGCGGCTCATTTTCCGGATCGATTCCCAGCTCGCGCGGGGGTTCTTCCTCCGGATCGACCAACAGCTCCCCCGTCAGCCCGTCCGCCGGATCGACCAGCAACTCATCAGCAAGCTCGTCCGGCGGATCGACTGCCAACTCCTCGGCAGGATCAACTGCCGGATCGCCTTACTACGCCAACTGTGCAGCCGCCCGCGCCGCTGGTGTCGCGCCGCTACACAGAGGCGACCCTGGTTATCGATCCGGGCTTGACCGCGACAACGACGGTATCGCCTGTGAATGAAACCATTGCCGCACACTCATGAAATCAACAGCGTTTACTCCTCTATGATATGGGAGCCAAACGTAGAGCCGGAATTCGTCGACCTTCTGATTTTCAGGATTCAGGATAATAGTCGCCGAATACCGTAGACGTTACGACCCGCATTGACGCATAGATCCGAATGTCTATGAACATAGGCGAACGTGGACAGATGGATCACAGATGAGACCACTGGGCCACGCGCAGCAGGTCGCGGAGACCTCGTCCCGATACGTCGAACAGTTGCGGATTGCCCTGTCGCATCCCGGTGACAGGGCACCTGAGGCCACCAATGAGCGTTGACAACAAGGGCGTCCATGCCTGACCGGGTCATCCCGAGTGGAGCCACACGGGACGGGGACGACGCCCACCAATAGCGCCGGCCCGGCCCGTAGTCGGGAAACCTCAGCGGAGACTCGAAGCGGTATCGAGATCGTTGACTTAGTCTTTGAGTAGGGCGCGGGCCATGACGAGGCGTTGGATCTGGTTGGTGCCTTCATAGATCTGGGTGATCTTCGCGTCGCG
>NZ_DASRBZ010000123.1:0-6306 GCF_035653355.1 Mycobacterium sp.
CCAGCGCGGGAACAGCATGAAGTTGGCGCCGATAAACGCGGCCACCGCGCCGCTGGCATTGGCAACCGAATTCATGGTGACCACCTGTTCGCGCGGCACCACGTGCGGCAAGGCCGCCGACAACCCGGACGCGACGAAGCGCCCGAAACCGTTGACGATCAGCGCGCCGCAAAGCACCACCCAATCGTTGGCCCCAATGGCCAAGAAGGCACCCACCGTGGCGATCGACACCAGGCGACCGACGTTGGCCCCGACTAGCACCAGCCGCCGGTCCCAATGGTCCATCAGCGCCCCGGCAAACGGACCGAGCAACGAATAGGGCAGGAACAGCACAGCGAAGGCACCTGCGATCGCCAAGGGACTGGTGGCCCGGTCCGGGTTGAACAGCAGCGCCCCGGCCAGCGTCGCCTGAAACAGCCCGTCACCGAACTGACTGGCGACGCGCAGCTCCAGCAGCCGCCAGAAGTCAGGCAAACGACGCACTGAGCGCCACACCGTGACGGGCGCGCGGATGTCAACCACAAGACCTACTTCCGCGATCGCCGCGGTCAGCCCATGAGCGACCGCAACCTGCAACCAGCGTACAAATCGCGGTTCCCGGTACCCTTGTTCGCCACCGCAATTGCGTGCGGGTGCCATGATGGTGTTGTGGCGCAGCACGAAGATCCCGAAGACTACGTCGCACCTGCCGCGCACCGCGTGCGATCGGGCACCTTGCTGCTGGCGAATACTGACTTGCTGGAGCCGACGTTCCGCCGCAGCGTGATCTACGTCGTCGAGCACAACGATGGCGGCACCCTGGGAGTGGTGCTCAACCGGCCCAGCGACACCGCTGTCTACAACGTGTTGCCGCAATGGGCGAAATTGGCGGTCAAGCCGAAGACGATGTTCATCGGGGGCCCAGTGAAACGTGACGCCGCACTGTGTCTGGGTGCACTGCGCGTAGGCGCCGACCCGCACGGCGTCCCCGGGCTCAGGCATGTGAGCGGGCGCATCGTGATGGTCGACCTCGAGGCCGACCCGGACGTGATCGCCCCCTTGCTGGAAGGGGTGCGGATCTTCGCGGGATACTCGGGCTGGACCATTGGCCAGCTCGAAGGTGAGATCGAGCGCGACGACTGGATCGTGTTGTCGGCGTTGCCGTCTGACGTGCTGGCTGGGCCGCGGGTGGATCTGTGGGCTCGGGCGCTGCGGCGCCAGCCGCTGCCGCTGTCGCTGCTGGCCACCCACCCCATCGACGTCAGCCGCAACTAGGTATAGCCAAAAGAACAGTGCTGCAGCGGCTTAGGAGCCAGGCGGGCCCGCGCAGTCGACGACCGCGCAACCAGCGCAGTTGCCCGCGCAATTCGCCTGCGCCGCCAGGCCATTCAGCGCATGCCGCGCGGCTTGCCATGCACCGGCGGCCACGGTGCTGACGGCGCCGATGACACACAGGATGACCACGACCGGCGCTCGATGCGGGGCGCCCAGCGCCACCGCGCCGCCGCTGGCCAACATGACCGCGGCCGCCAATTGAGGCGGAGCGACCGCCCGCATCAGCGCCGCAGCGATGTCGCCGGTGGCGGGGCGAGAGACCGACCACAGCCCGAGGGCGGCGGCCGCAACCGCGACGCACAGACACAGCACACCAGCGATCAGCATGGCCACACCATACGATGCGCGGCCAATCGAGCCGAGTGGGCGCCCCGGCCCGTCCCCTACCGGCCCAGAGCGGGTGCCGCCGGCAACGTGGCTGGGCTGGCGGGCGCGGGCGGGGCCGCCGTGGGCGCGGTCACCCGGAATCCGTTGACGATCGCGTCGGTGGCCGGTGCTTCGGCCACAGCCCGGGCGACGTCGGTGGTGACCGCGAGTGACACCAGGTACTTGTCGGGGCCGGAGGTGGCGATGACGTGGCGCCGGGAGGTGTTGAGCGTCATGTCGTTCTGCCGGTAGGTGCCTTCGATGATCGACGACGGGAAGCCGCCGAAATCGGCGAGCGAGGCGGTTGTGGTCTGCCAGGCGGGCAGTTGCTGGCTGTCGACGAAGCCGTGGGTGATGGCTTCTCTGGGATCGAAGTCGCCGATCAGCTTATACACCACCACCTGAGCGTTGGAGGTGTAGAGGCTGCTGCCGGATCGGTTGGCGATCACCACGAAGGGGTCGGCCACGTTGGGGTCAGGCACCGGCGTCCAGCCCGCCGGCATCGGCAAGGTGATATCGAGCGCCTTGAAGCCCTCCGGCTTCTGCGGCTCGAGTTTGACGCCCTTGGACTGGAAGTAGTCGCGCAGCGTTCCGGACGTGGCCGGAACCAGCGTCGGCTGTACCGGGGCCAGCCCGGCGACGGGCCCTACGGCGGTCGGCGGCCTCAGCGGCGACGCTGGATTCGGCGCCAGCGGCAAGGACGCGGCCGAGGCGCTGTTGCCGGCGCCGCTGTTGCCGACGCCGCCGATGACGTTCTGGGTAACCGGTGGCGGCGCCGGAGTGGGCCGCGGCGGCAGCCCGGGATCCGCGGATGCGGTGGCAGTGGCAAAGCCCACAGCAGCGGCGAAGCCGACGGCTACACCGCCTGCCACTACCCGCCGACTGCGAGCGGTCTGCGTCATGTGCGTCGATCCTTTCGAACGCTCGGGCCAACAGCGGTAGTAGGGGCTGACTGTAACCACTGCGCGGCGCGGGCGAGAAGGCCTGGAATCGACCTGGAACCAAGCTCTGATCGCTCCGCAATTCAACCGAAACCAACCTGTGGCCTGCGGCTCGCCCATCGGCGCCCTTATACCCTGTTGACGTGACCGAATCCCCGCCCGCCACGGCCGACCGCACCACCGCGGCCCCAGACGTGGACGTCGATGCTCCGCGGTACCGATACACCGCGGAGCTGGCGGACCGCATCGAGCGGACCTGGCAGGACAATTGGGAACGGATGGGCACTTTTCACGTGCCGAATCCGGTCGGTTCGCTGGCCCCGGGCGACGGCTCGGCGGTGCCCGAAGACAAATTGTTCGTCCAGGACATGTTTCCCTATCCCTCCGGCGAGGGATTGCATGTCGGTCACCCGTTGGGCTATATCGCCACCGACGTCTACGCCCGCTATCACCGGATGACCGGTCGTAATGTCCTGCACGCGTTGGGTTTCGACGCTTTCGGGCTGCCTGCCGAGCAGTACGCGGTGCAGACCGGCACTCATCCGCGTATCCGGACTGAGGCGAACATCACAAATTTCCGGCGTCAATTGGGGCGGCTGGGTTTCGGGCACGACAGCCGGCGCAGCTTCGCGACAACCGATGTCGAGTTCTACAAGTGGACGCAGTGGATCTTCCTGCAGATCTACAACGCCTGGTTTGACACCGCCGCAAACAAGGCCAGACCGATCGCCGAACTTGTCGCGGAACTCGATTCCGGTGCGCGTCGTCTCGACGACGGCCGCGACTGGGCGACGCTGTCGCCCGGTGAGCGCGCCGATGTGATCGATAGCCACCGATTGGTCTACCGATCGGAAGAAATGGTGAACTGGTGTCCCGGGCTGGGCACCGTGCTCGCCAACGAAGAGGTTACTGCCGAGGGTCGCAGTGACCGTGGAAACTTTCCGGTGTTCCGTAAACGGTTGCGGCAGTGGATGATGCGGATCACCGCCTACGCAGACCGGTTACTCGACGACCTCGACCTGCTGGAGTGGCCGGACAAGGTCAAAACCATGCAGCGCAACTGGATCGGTCGCTCCACCGGTGCGGCGGCGCTGTTCTCGGCGCGCACACCCGGCGGCGAAACCGTCGACATCGAGGTGTTCACCACCCGGCCGGACACTCTGTTCGGCGCCACCTATCTCGTGCTGGCCCCCGAACATGAGCTGGTCGACCGCTTGGCAGCAGCCACGTGGCCCGAAGGGGTCGATTCGCAGTGGACCTACGGCGCCACCACGCCCGCCGACGCCATCGCGGCATACCGGCTCGCCATCGCGGCGAAGTCGGACTTGGAACGTCAGGAAAACAAAGCAAAGACCGGCGTCTTCCTGGGTACCTATGCAACCAATCCCGCCAATGGCGAGCAGGTGCCGATCTTCATCGCCGACTACGTCCTGATCGGATACGGCACCGGCGCGATTATGGCCGTCCCCGGCCACGACCAGCGTGACTGGGAATTCGCCCACGAGTTCGGGCTGCCGATCGTGGAAGTCATTGCTGGCGGCAACATTTCGGAGTCCGCATACACCGGTGACGGGATACTGGTCAATTCTGCTTACCTCAACGGCATGGACGTGTCCGCCGCCAAGGAGGCAATCACCCGTCGACTGGAAGCCGACGGCCGCGGCTGGGCCCGCATCGAATACAAGCTTCGCGACTGGCTTTTCGCCAGACAACGGTATTGGGGCGAACCGTTCCCGATCGTCTACGACAGCGACGGACGCCCGCACGCGCTCGACGAGGCCGCGCTGCCGGTAGAACTGCCCGACGTACCGCACTATTCGCCGGTGCATTTCGACCCCGACGATGCCGACAGCGAGCCGTCCCCACCGCTGGCCAAGGCCACCGACTGGGTCCACGTCGAGCTGGATCTCGGCGACGGGCTAAAGCCCTACACCCGCGACACCAACGTGATGCCCCAGTGGGCTGGCAGCTCATGGTATGAGCTGCGCTACACCGACCCGCACAACTCAGAACGGTTCTGCGCCAAGGAGAACGAAGCCTACTGGATGGGACCGCGGCCCGCTGAACACGGCCCGGACGACCCGGGCGGCGTCGACTTGTACGTCGGAGGCGTCGAGCACGCGGTACTGCACTTGCTGTACGCCCGGTTCTGGCACAAGGTGCTCTACGACCTGGGCCATGTTAGTTCCTGCGAACCGTACCGGCGGCTGGTCAACCAGGGCTACATTCAGGCGTTCGCCTATACCGACGCCCGCGGATCGTATGTGCCGGCTGCAGAGGTGATCGAGCGCGACGGCAAGTTCTTCTATCCGGGGCCGGACGGCGAAATCGAGGTATTCCAGGAATTCGGCAAAATCGGTAAGAGCCTGAAGAATTCGGTATCGCCCGACGAGATCTGTGACAGCTACGGCGCCGACACGCTGCGGGTGTACGAGATGGCGATGGGCCCGCTGGAAGCGTCGCGTCCGTGGGCGACTAAAGACGTAATCGGTGCATACCGATTTCTGCAACGGGTGTGGCGGCTGGTCATCGACGAGCACACCGGTGAAACGCGGGTCGCCGGTCATGCGGCCTTGGACAAGACCACGCTGCAGCTGTTGCACCGCACGATCGCCGGCGTCTCCGAAGACTATGCGGGACTGCGCAATAACACGGCGGTGGCCAAGCTGATCGAGTACACCAACCACCTCACCAAACAGCACCGCGACTCGGTGCCCCGCGCAGCCGTGGAACCCTTGGTGCTGATGCTTGCCCCGCTGGCCCCGCACATGGCCGAGGAGCTGTGGTCTCGGTTGGGCCACACCACATCGCTCGCGCACGGCCCCTTCCCGGTGGCCGATCCGAACTACCTGGTGCAGGACACGGTCGAATTCCCAGTGCAAGTGAACGGCAAAGTGCGCGGCCACATCACCGTTGCGGTCGACGCTGACGCCGAGACCGTGGAAGCGGCGGCTTTAGCCGACGAGAAAGTGCAGGCGTTCTTGGCCGGTGCAACGCCCAGGAAGGTGATCGTAGTTCCCGGCCGGCTGGTCAACCTGGTCGTCTAATTCGGCTCTCGCTCATCGCGCTAGCGCTGCCGGATGACGACCTCGTGGACATGACCGTCCGGAGGCGTGTTGACCACGTTGGCGACCACCCCGGCGACGGTTTCAGGCCGCAGGAACTTGGCGGCGTTGTATTCGCCGCCTTCGAAGGCGACCAGCTCCCGTTGCATGTCCGTATCGACGCGGCCCGGATAGACCGTGGTGACCCGAAGCCCTGTCTCGTCGTCGCGCAATGAGTCGGCGAACGCCCGCAGTGCGAACTTGCTGGCCGAATAGGACGCCATACCCGGTGACACCTTACGGCCGGACCCGGAATTGACGAATACCACCTGGCCGCTTGCCCGCCGCAGCGCCGGCAATAACGCCAAGGTAAGGGCTACTGCGCCAAAGACATTGACATCAAAGGTAGCCCGCCAGTCCTCGATCTTGGAATCGCCGACGTGGCCCGGTATCGACACTCCGGCGTTGTGCACCAACACATCTAGCTCGCTGAGGTCGGGCGCGGAGTTCTGGATCGCTTCGGTGTCCGTCAGGTCCAGCGGCCACGTGGTGGCCTGCAAGCGCTGCGCAACCGCGTCCAAGCGTGCTGAGGACCGCCCGGCTAACAGCAGGGTATGTGTTTGGGCCAGCGCTTCGGCGAT
>NZ_DASRBZ010000124.1:0-8174 GCF_035653355.1 Mycobacterium sp.
ACCGCAACCACCACCTAGAGGTTTCGGACAAGGTGTCGATGGCCAACTACCGCGCCAACCGGTTGTGCTGCGATGCCGCGGACCGGGCCATGCAGATCTTCGGTGGCCTGGGCTACAGCCGCCATGAGCCATTCGAGCACATCTACCGCCACCATCGCCGCTACCGGATCACTGAAGGCTCCGAGGAAATTCAAATTCGCCGAGTGGCGCAGCGGCTGTTCAAGTTCGACAAGGCCCGCCGATGACCAGTGCCGAGCAGCTGCAGGCCAGCCTGCCGGCGGTGCTACGCCCTGTGCTCGGCGCCGACGTGGCGATCGAGAACTTACGCGCGCTGACCGGCGGCGCCAGCCGCAGCACCTGGGCGTTCGACGCCGTCACCGCTGAAGAACGCCGCTCGCTGATCCTGCGTACCGGAGCGTCCGACGACATGCACGCCGGTATGGAGCGCGAAGCGCGAGTGCAGGCCGCCGCTGCGGCGGACGGAGCTCCCGTCCCGCGAATCCTGGCCGCGACGGATTCGCCTGAAGCGCTTGGTAATCCGTTCTTGATCTGCGAAGAGATCAAAGGCGAAACGATTGTGCGGCGCATCGATCGTCAGCTCCAAAGCGCCGGTGGGGACGAGGGCCGGGCACGGCTACTGCGCCAATGCGCCCAAGCGCTGGCCGCCATCCACCGGGCCCACCCGAGTGATGCGGACCTCGATCAGCAAGACCAGCTCACGGAATGGCGGGCCCGGCTCGACGCCATCGGCGATACCACCGCAACCTTCGAATGGGCCTTTCGTTGGCTGGCCGCCCACCGGCCACCGCCGTCACCTGCCCGTCTGGTGCACGGCGACTTCCGGATGGGCAACTTCATCGTCGACGGCTCCGACCTTGCGGCCGTTCTGGATTGGGAACTGGTGCACATCGGCGAGGTGTATGAGGACCTGGCCTGGTTTTGCATACGCGCCTGGCGGTTCGGCGCGCCGGCCAGCCGCGGCGCCGGCGGGCTTGGCAGCATCGAGAGCTTTCTTTCGGCCTACGAAGAGGTTAGCGGCATGCCCGTCGGCCGCGGGCAATTTCGCTGGTGGCTAGTGCTGGCCACGCTGCGCTGGGGGGTCATCTGCCGATACCAGGCACATCGTCACCTGAGCGGCCAAGTCCGCTCAGTAGAGTTGGCCACCATCGGCCGCCGGGTCTGCGAGACCGAGTGGGATCTGTTGGAACTGCTCGACCCCGGCGGCGGCTCCGATGCCCGCCCCACAGCGGTGGCCCGCGAATCGAGACCAGCCCCGACGGCTCTGCATGGCCGTCCCACCGCGGCCGAGTTAGTCGGCGCGGTTGCCGAATTTCTGGAAACCGATGTCCGGCAAGCGACCACGGGACAGGTCAACTTCCACGCCAGGGTCGCCACGAACGCACTGCGCATCGTCGAACGCGAACTTCTGATTGCCGACGACACCACGCCGCGGGTGGCGCTAGCGCAGCTCGGCTTCGCCGACGAAGCCGAACTGGCCGCGGCTATCCGTGCCGGTGATCTCGAGGAAAAGTCCCACGACGTGATGTCGTGTCTTCGTACGGTGGTACGGCATCGGTTAGCAGTCGCCCATCCTGGATACGACCAGCCCGACGATGAGACGCGATAGGCGCGACTGTGTTCTGAGATCAGTTACAGCGCAAGGCGTTAGCGCGATAGCATTCGACAAAGTCACCGTAGCCACACGTTTCTGCCAACGCCAGTTCGCCTTCGCGATCCGCCTCTTCGAGATCTTCCATCCACTGCCGAACAAGGGCGGCACCAGTTTCACGCGCCGCCGGGGATGCCTGCGGAACAGCGCGCAACCGGCTGAGGCGGCGGATGTACTGGTCGGCGAGTGTCAGCCGATGTACGCCGGTCACCAAATCGATTGCCTCACCGGCCCATACCCGCACCATGCGCCGATAAGCACAGATTTCGTCCGCTGGTAGTCCGGCGGTACCGAGAATGAACCGGGCTTTGCCGAGCTCAGCCAACAGCACGGAACGGCGCGCTTTCAGGTTTTCGCGCGAGATCAACAAATCGGCGCCGATCCGGCTCTCGGTCACCGGGGCGGGTGGTCGGCTCAGCGACGGCGGATGTATCGCACGACCGACGTCGACACGCGCCCAGTCGCCGAAACTCTCTGCCCACAAGCCGAATTCGCCGATGGCGACATTGAGTTCGGCTCGGTGACGGTCGAGGTGCGCGGCGAATTTACTCCGTCCCTTGGCGGCCATCAACTGCGATGCCTGAACGGCGGCCTGGGTGAACGCGCCGTGGGCCGCGACCAGTGCGCTGATCTGGTCGCGGCCTCGCTGCTTGCTGTCGATGTCGGTCACTGCTGCGTGTGTTGGTCCTTCGCGGTTGTCGCTTCCTGCGCTGCCAGCGCGCCGGCGGTGGCCTCGCAGCTATCGAGATCGAACTCTTGGATGTGGCTCAGCACATTATCGACCAGGGTATCCATCCCGGCGCGGGCTTCAAGATCAGCGAGTCGCCCAACGGTGGTGTAGGTGGCTACCCGACGTGGCAGAAACAGCTGGCAGCAGTCCTGGTCACGCAGGACAGAGATTTCGGCGGTGCCGATCTGTCGGGCTTGGTCGAGAATCTCCACCTTGTCGAAGGCAAGCAGCGGTCTCAGCACGGGCAGACTGGAGGCTTCCTCCACGACGGCCAGATTAGCCAAAGTCTGGCTGGACACCTGTCCCAAGCTGTCACCGGTGACCAGGGCCTGCGCACCAACACGGCGAGCAAGCGCATCCGCCACCCGCACATACAGTCGACGCTGTGCCACGATTTGCGCTTCACCGGCACCACTGGTGGCCAGCGTGCGCTGGGCACGTCCGACGGCGGCCACGTATAACCGCGAGCCGGGCTGGAAACGGCTCAACTGGCGCGCCAGCGCGTACGCCTTGTAGGTCGAGGTCGCGTCGGTAAACGGTGCGCCGGTGCAGTGCAGGAAATCGCACCGCAGCCCCCGGCGCATCGCCCGATAAGCTGCGACCGGCGAATCGAATCCGCCCGAAAGCAGCGCCAGCGCATGCCCGCTGGATCCGACAGGCAGACCACCTTGGCCGCGATGTCGGTCTACACCAAGGAAGATTTCCCGCCGATCGACCTCTACACAGAGCTCCACGTCAGGGTGCTTCAAGTCGACCCGCCAGCCCAGTTCGGCGCATACTCGCGCCCCGATGCGAGCCGCCAGCTGCTCCGAGGTCAACCCAAATCGCCTGTCACGCCTTCTGCACCGCACCGCGAAGGTGGGTGCAGGCGGATCTGCGTCGCGCTCGCGGAGCAGCTTCACAGCCGCGGCCTCAGCCGCCGCCGCTGATTTGGCGACCCGCCATACCGGTTGAACGACACTGATGCCGATGACATCGCCGGCCCGCTCAACCACTTCGCCCTGCGCCAGCGGCGGCGCGGACACCGCCAAAACGCCGCTGCGCCGCCGCAATTGCACGCGCGAAGCGGTGTCACTGCCATGCGTCAGCGCATGCCGCAGGTTGCGCACCAGATGACGCTCGAACCGCTGCTGGTTACCACGCTTGAGCGCCAGCTCGCCGTACTTGAGCAACACGCACGGTTCGACGCGCAGTTGGCCCGCCGATGATGTTCCGCTGGCCACAGCCGGCTCAGAAGAAGCGGACGTCATTCCTCCACAATGCCCGCAATCCGGGCTATGTACACGGTCGGCATTTGCGCTCTCGGTAAACCACCAAGGCCATCTCCTTTGGGTGCCATGCACGCACCACCGGCATGCCCGAGGCAATGTATACCTCGCCTACAGCGACGGCGGCTCCGGGGTGATGGTGGCCGCCGGTATGCGCCGCCCGGCGCCGGACGCGCACCATACTTTGCACGCTGAGGAAGCCCGCCGCTGTCATCCTGAACAGGACGAGCGACACCATGAATCCCCGTCCTGCACTTTCGGTGCTCGCAATGTGTTGGTCTGCGCGGGTTTTCACCTGTCCGTGCAGTGACCCGCACTATTAAGTGCAGATAGGTCATCGGCCGGCCCACTGTTGGACCGGCCGGTAAGAAGCGGCGAAAAGAGCTGAGCTGCTGGGCAATCCGCCGCCGGCATTGCCCTCGACTCGCCGAGCGAGCAAATGGGCTCACCGGTACGACGCCCGGGTAGCCACCCTAGCTGGGTTCGGCGGCGGCTCGGCTCGTCACAGCTGCAAACTGATCGCCTCCCCAACCTCCCGCAACAGACGGGCCGTCCGCGCCCGTGCGCGCGGACAGCCACACCTAAGCCGTGGGCCGGCGCGCCCGGTTTAGGCGCTGATGGCCTGCTGGGCGGCGCCTGACTGGATCGCGATCTTGCGCGGCTTGGCGGCCTCGGCCACCGGGACCGTCAGCCGCAACACCCCGTCGGTGTAGTCGGCGTCGATGTGCTCGGTGTCGAGCTGGTCACCGAGGAACAGCTGCCGGTTGAACACGCCGTGCGGGCGCTCCGCGGCCAGCCAGTCATGGCCCTCGTCACCTGCGTACGGGCGCTCGGCACGCACCGTCAGCGCACCCTGGTCGACGGTGACGTCAATCGAGTCTGGATTGATGCCCGGTAGGTCGAGCTCGACAACGAACTTGTCGCCTTCACGCCAGACATCCATTGGCATCACCGCCGGACGCGTCGCGGTTCCGACCGGATTGCCCCATAGTTGCTGCGTCAGTCGGTCAATGTCACGGAAGAGTGGATCAAACCTCAGCATGGCTATCACCTCCTTCGTCACGTCCGAAGTGGACCCTTCTGCTTTCGCCACAGAAAACCTGCCTCGATCGAAACATATTCCCTACGGATGGCAGGAAACCCACCGACCATTCCCGCCCGGGCGATGACGACAGGCCACCCTTTGGCCGCTGGCGTCAAGAGCCAGCCGGGTCGGGCGCCGTCGCACGTTCGCCAGCGAGGTAGCGTCATCCTGCGCAGCTTTGTCCCCGATCTCGTAGCGGCCGTGCCTAGCGAGCACGCCACGCAGACACTTAGGAGCTGCCATGCCCGGAGCCGACACCGTCGTTCAGGTGGCCGATCAGCTGTTCGCAGCGATTGAAAACGGTGACACCGCAGCAGTGGGTCGCCTGTGGAGTGACGACATAGCGGTCTGGCGGGTCGGGGCCAGCCGGGACCGCGACAAGGCGCGGGCGCTGCGAGTGATCGACTGGTTCGTCGGTGCGACTTCGCAACGCCGCTACGAGATTCTGGATCGGGTGCTCTTCGACGGCGGGTTCGTCCAGCAGCACATCCTGCATGCTGTCGGGCGCAGCGGCGGGTCGATTGCCATGCGGGTGTGCATCGTGATCAAGGTTGGGGCAAATGGGCTGATCAGCCGCATCGACGAGTATTTCGACCCCGCCGAACTCGCTCCGCTGCTGAGCTAGGCTCGGCGACGATGCAGAGCGCGTAGCGCGATGAGGAGGAGCCGGGCCATCCAGTCCGAGCTCGGCGACGATGCAGAGCGCGTAACAGGTAGGTGTAGGTGCTCATGACGACTCTGGAAACACTGCTGAGCGATCCCGACACGGCCGGCGTGTGGAACCTGGTTCCCGAGCGGTCGGCGTTCACCTTCAAGACCAAAAACTTCTGGGGCCTGATGAGCGTCACGGGCGGGTTCACCGACGTCAGCGGAGACGGCCAGATCACGAGCAAGGGCGCCGTCTTCGGGCGCCTGGACATCAAGGTCGCATCGCTGCGAACCGGCATCCGCAGACGCGACGATCATCTTCGCTCCCCCGATTTCTTCGACGCCGAGCGCTTCCCGGAAATCAGCGTTGTCGTCACCGCCTTGCAGCCGACCACCGGCAACGCAGCCGACCTCCGCGCCAGCCTCACCATCAAGGGCATTACGGCAGAGCTGCCCCTGCCGGTCACGATCAGTGTGCTCGGTGACGGCTCCGTCCGGATCTCGGCGAAAACCGAGGTCGACCGGGCCCAGTTCGGGCTGGATTGGAATCGGGCGGGCATGATCGGCAAGGCAGCGACGGCATCGGCCGACGCCGTTTTTGTCCGGGCGCCGTAGCACCGACCCTGTAGCCAGTGAGCAGAACTGCGAGCGGACCGCACGCTCACTACAGGCGCGGCGAAGTCGCAGGGTCGGGCCGCCGCAGCGGCGCCGGGCAGTAGCATCTGCACCGTGCCCGCTTCGACACCCGCTTCAACTGGGACCCTGCGGATCCTTGTCTACAGCGACAACGCCGAAATCCGCGAAAAGGTTAAGTTGGCGCTGGGCAAGCGGCTCCATCCTGACCTGCCCGAGCTGAGCTACGTTGAGGTCGCCACCGCACCGATGGTGATCCGGCACATCGACGCCGGCGGCATCGACCTGGCCATCCTCGACGGTGAGGCCACCCCGGTCGGCGGGATGGGAATCGCCAAACAGCTGAAGGACGAAGTCACACACTGCCCACCGATGGTGGTGCTGATCGGACGCGCCGACGACGCCTGGTTGGCCAGCTGGTCGCGCGCAGAAGCTTTCGTCTCGCATCCCATCGACCCCATCCTGTTGGAACGGACGGTCATTGGGCTGTTGCGTGCCCCGGCAGCCTGATTCGAGTGCCGTGGTAGCCGATTCGCCTGCCGCCGTTGCCGTTTCGTCGCCCCACCACTGACACTGGCGTAAACTACCGGCCCCTGCGCGACCTTGTCGTTTCGGCTGTCCAGGTTGTGTTCGAGGTCACATCCAGACCCGTGAGCGGGGCGCCCCACAAGATCGTTAGGCTGTGGTTGACCTCACAGTCCGTGTCAAGGAAGACAACATCGAGGGAGCGACTTCGCGGGATGAATGTCTACACACCCATCCTGGTGCTCGGGGGGATTGCCACAGCCTTCGCGGTGTTCTCGGTGATCGTGGCGACGCTGGTCGGCCCCACTCGCTACAACCGCTCGAAGCTGGAGGCATACGAGTGCGGCATCGAGCCACCCGAATCAGCTTCGGCGCGCACCACCAGCGGACACCGGTTCCCGGTGAAGTACTACCTGACCGCGATGTTGTTCATCGTCTTCGACATCGAAATCGTGTTCCTGTACCCCTGGGCCGTCAGCTACGACGCGCTTGGGATCTTCGCGCTCGTCGAGATGGTGGTGTTCGTGTTGACAGTGTTCGTGGCCTACGCGTACGTGTGGCGCCGCGGCGGCCTGACGTGGGATTGAGGTAAGACGTGGGCCTGGAAGAGAAACTGCCAAGCGGTTTCCTGCTGACCACCGTGGAAAAACTGGCGGGCTACTTTCGCAAGAGTTCATTGTGGCCGGCGACCTTCGGACTGGCTTGCTGCGCGATCGAGATGATGTCGACGGCCTCGCCACGATTCGACATCGCTCGCTTCGGCATGGAGAGGTTTTCGGCGACCCCTCGCCAGGCCGATTTGATGATCGTCGCCGGGCGGGTCAGCCAGAAGATGGCCCCGGTGCTGCGCCAGATCTACGACCAGATGGCCGAGCCGAAGTGGGTGCTGGCGATGGGAGTGTGCGCGTCCTCGGGTGGCATGTTCAACAACTACGCGGTGGTGCAAGGCGTCGATCACGTTGTGCCGGTCGACATCTACCTCCCTGGTTGCCCGCCGCGCCCGGAGATGCTGCTCTACGCAATCCTCAAGCTGCACGACAAGATTCAGGAAATGCCGTTGGGCGTCGACCGCGAGCGCGCCATCGCCGAAGCGGAAGAGGCGGCGTTGGCGGCCAAGCCCACCATCGAGATGCGCGGGCTGTTGCGATGAGCTCACCGGAACAAGACCCGAAGGAGGCGATCCGCCGCCCCGACGAGGAAGTCATCGACGTGCGCCGCGGCATGTTCGGTGTCTACGACACCCCTGACACCTCCGGCTACGGACGGCTGGTGCGCGCGGTCACGCTGCCCGGCAGCAGCCCGCGGCCGTACGGCGGCTACTTCGACGAGGTGGTCGATGCGCTGGCGGAGGCCCTGAAAAGCAGCGGCGTCGAATACACCGACGCGATCGAGAAAGTCGTGGTGTACCCCCCCGGTAAGCAGGGCGAGCTGACGCTGTACGTGCGCCGCGAGATGCTGGTGCAGGTCGCCCAGCGACTGCGCGACGAGCCGCGGCTGCGCTTCGAGCTGTGCCTGGGCGTCAACGGGGCGCACTACCCGCACGAGACCGGACGCGAACTCCACGCCGTCTACCCGCTCAAGTCGATCACGCACAACCGTCGCGTCCGACTGGAAGTC
>NZ_DASRBZ010000125.1:0-2580 GCF_035653355.1 Mycobacterium sp.
CTAAACCAGTTGCGACGCAGTCGAATCCGCCGCTGCCGCTAGCCGCCGGCCACCGAAATCGACTTGGTTTCCAGGTAACCTTCGATGCCTTCGCGGCCCAGTTCCCGGCCGTAGCCGCTGGATTTCACGCCGCCGAACGGCGCGACGGGGTCCATGGTGTAGCCCTGGTTGACCCCGAACGTGCCGGTCCGGATGCGCGCGGCCAGCGCGATCCCGCGCTCGGTCTCGCCGGTCCACACCGAGCCGGCCAGCCCGTAGTCGGAGTCGTTGGCGATCGTGACCGCCTCGTCCTCGTCGCGATAGGAGATGACGGTCAGCACCGGGCCGAAGATCTCTTCGCGCGCGATGAGCATGGTGTTGTCGGAGTCGGCGAACAGCGTCGGCCGCACATACCAGCCGCAGTCCAGGCCGTCGGGCATGCCGGTGCCCCCGGTGACCACGCGCGCACCTTCCTGCCGGCCTTTCTCGATGTAGCCGAGCACACGCTGCTGCTGTCGCTGCGATACCAGGGGACCCAGCTGGGTGGCAGGGTCACTCGGATCTCCCACCCGAAGCGCTTGCACTTCGGCGGCCAACGCGTCGACGAACTCGCCGGCCCGTTTGGCGGGCACCAGAATTCGGGTGAGCGCATTGCAGATCTGCCCGCTGTTGGACAGGCTGGCCGATCGGACACCGGAAGCAACCGCCGCCGGATCGGCGTCGTCGAGGACGATTGCCGCAGACTTGCCGCCGAGTTCCAGGCTCACCCGCTTCAAGCCGGCCGCGCACGCCTCAGCGACGCGCTTTCCGGCGACGGTGGACCCGGTGAACGACACCTTGTCGACACCCGGGTGCCCGACCAGATACGCGCCGACGTCGGCACCGCCGGGCAGAACGCTGACCACACCGGGCGGCAGTTCGAGCTGTTCGATCAGCTCAGCGAGCAACAGCGCGTCCAGCGGCGACTCCGGTGCCGGCTTGAGTACCACGCAACACCCGGCCAGCAGCGCGGGCACCAGCTTGGTGACGATCAAAAACTGCGGCATGTTCCACGGCACGATCCCGGCAACAACACCAACGGGTTCGCGGCGGATACGGATATCGGCGCCGTAACAGCCGCGGCGGGTTTCCTCCCACGGAAACCCTTCGGCCAGCGAGCAAAACGCGGTCATCATCATCCACGGCAGACCGACCTGGGCGCGCTGGGCGAAACTGATCGGAGCACCGATCTCGGTGGTGATTAGCTCAGCGATCGCCGACCGTCGCGCGTCATAGAGCGCGGCCAGCCGCCGCACCGCATCGATGCGTTCGGACGGATCGAGCCGCGGCCACGGGCCGTCGTCGAACGCCTTACGGGCGGCCGCAACCGCGGCGTCGACGTCGGCCGGCCCGGCAGCAGCGACCTGCGCGACGGGTTCTTCGGTGGACGGCGAGACAACCTCGATGACGTCATCGCTGCTCGGCGCCGACCACGTCCCGCCGATGAAGAGCTGGTCTCGTCGCTGCACGCCACCTCCCGACAATATCAACTACTTGCGATTGTGCCCTTGAGCATATACCGTCAGCGCTGCGGGCAGGTGGTCGTTTCGACAGGAGTAGACATGGCTCGTTTCCCCAAGCCACCGGAAGGCAGCTGGACCCAGCACTACCCCGAACTGGGAACCGGCCCAGTATCCTACGAGGACTCCATTTCCCCGGAGTTCTACGAACTGGAGCGGGCTGCGATCTTCAAGCGGGTGTGGCTGAATGTCGGTCGCGCAGAGCAACTTCCACGCAAGGGCAGCTACTTCACCAAGGAACTGAAGGTCGCCAACACCTCGATCGTCGTGGTGCGCAACACGAACGGCGAGATCAAAGCGTTCCACAACATCTGTCGGCACCGTGGCAACAAGCTGGTGTGGAACGACATGCCGGCAGAAGAGAGCAGTGGCTTTTGTCGGCAGTTCCGCTGCAAGTACCACGCCTGGCGCTACGACCTCGACGGCAACCTGACCCACGTCCCGCAGGAAGACGAGTTTTTCGACCTCAACAAGAACCGCTACGGCCTGGTGCCGGTGCACTGCGACGTGTGGGAAGGTTTCATCTTCGTCAACTTCGCCAAAGAGCCCGAACAGTCGCTGCGGGAGTTCCTCGGCCCGATGATCACTGCGCTGGAAGGCTATCCGTTCGGGCAACTGACGTCGCGGTGGTATTACCACTCGCAGGTCAAAGCGAACTGGAAGCTCTACCTCGACGCGTTCCAGGAGTTCTACCACGCGCCGGTCTTGCATGCGAACCAGTCGCCGACCACCTACTCCAAGGCGGCGGCCGAAGCCGGTTTCGAGGCTCCGCACTACCGCATCGACGGGCCGCACCGGCTGGTAAGCACCTCAGGTGTGCGGGCCTGGGAGATGGATGCCGAGATGCGCAAGCCGATGGAAGACATCTGCCGCAGCGGGCTTTTCGGGCCGTGGGACAGTCCTGACCTCGGCGAGCTGCCCGCTGGTGTCAACCCGGCCAAGTGCGACCCGTGGGGGCTGGACTCGTTTCAGATCTTCCCGAACTTCGTGATCCTGATTTGGGGACAGGGATGGTATCTGACGTATCACTATTGGCCGACGT
>NZ_DASRBZ010000126.1:0-6491 GCF_035653355.1 Mycobacterium sp.
GGGCAGCAGAGGAATTCGAGTACCTGCGGGTTTCAGCGGCGCTGGCGGCGCCGACCACCCGGCGCGACTACTGGCAACGCACGTCCGGCATCCACCGGGTGCGCGACCGGCGCGGCCTGGCCGCGGTGCGCGAGTTGTGGACCGCGCGTGACCGCATCGCGCAGCGCCGCGACATCGCGCCCGGCCGCATCCTGCCCGATTCGGCGATCATCGACGCGGCCATCGCCGACCCGAAGGCCGTGGAGGATCTGGTGGCGCTGCCGGTGTTCGGCGGGCCCAAGCAGCGCCGCATCGCTGCCACGTGGTTAGCGGCGCTGGAAGCGGCCCGCCAAAACCCGGAGCCCGCAGATGAATTGGAACCGCCCAACGGGCCGCCGCCCGCGGCGCGGTGGGCCAAGCGGAGGCCCGAGGCCGCGGTACGACTGGAGGCGGCCCGGGCAGCGTTGTCGGAGCTGTCGCAGCAGGTATCGGTGCCGGTTGAGAACCTGGTCTCCCCTGACCTGGTGCGACGGCTGTGCTGGGACTGGGGCGGTGGTGACGAGCGGGTGGTCGATGAGTTTCTGACGGCCGGACACGCCCGATGCTGGCAGCGTGAGCTGGTGGTCCCCGTTTTGGCCGCAGCGTTGGCGAAGGCCGCCGATTAGTCCATCGGCTCGCGGATCGCCGACTCCGGCACGTTGTTCCCAAGAGCTGCGACCCAGCCGGTGATTTGGCGCGCGACGTCTTGCTCGGTCAGCCCCACGTCGGCGAAGATCTCACTTCGCGAGCCGTGGTCGTAGAACTGCTGCAGGAGACCCACATCGCGGCACGGTAGGTCGATCTCCGCACGCCGCAGCGCCGCCGAAACCGCGCTGCCCACCCCGCCATTCACGCCGTTGTCTTCCAGCGTGACCACCAGCTTATGGGCGACCGCCAAGTCGCGCACCGCGTCCGGAACCGGCAACACCCAGCGCGGGTCGATCACCGTCACGCCGATGCCCTGATTGCGCAGCCGCTTGGCCACCGCCAACGCCATCGATGCGAATGCCCCCACGGCGACCAGCAACACATCGGCGCTCAACCCGTCGGCCGGCACCGCGAGCAGATCGACGCCGGAGCGTCGCTCTAGCGCCGGAATGTCTTCTCCCACATCGCCTTTCGGGAACCTAAGAGCCGTCGGCCCGTCGTCGACCTCGAGCGCTTCACCGAGTTCCTCGCGCAGGCGGGTGGCGTCTCGGGGCGCGGCCACCCGCATGCCGGGCACGATGCCCAGCATCGAGAGGTCCCAGATGCCGTTGTGGCTGGCGCCGTCGGGGCCGGTGATGCCGGCTCGGTCGAGCACCAGGGTGACCGGCAGCTTGTGCAGCGCCACGTCCATCATGATCTGGTCGAACGCCCGGTTCAGGAACGTCGAGTAGATCGCCACCACCGGGTGCAGCCCGCCCATCGCCAAACCGGCCGCCGAGGTCAGCGCATGCTGCTCGGCAATGCCGACGTCGAACAACCGGTCCGGGAACCGCTGCCCGAACGTCGTCAGCCCGGTGGGCCCGGGCATGGCGGCGGTGATCGCGACGACGTCGCGGCGTTTGGCACCGTAGGCGACCAGCGCGTCGGCGAAGGTTGCCGTCCAACCGGGCCCTGGCACCTTGGTGGCCGCCCCGGTCGCCGGGTCGATCACACCGCAGGAATGCATCAGCTCAGCCTCGTCGGCCTCCGCCGGCGGATAACCCATCCCCTTGCGGGTGGCCACGTGCACGATCACCGGGCCGCCGAAGCCGCGGGCATGGCGCAACGCGGACTCCACGGCGCGTTCGTCGTGGCCGTCGACCGGTCCGACGTATTTGAGCCCAAGATCGGTGAACAGCAGCTGCGGCGACAACGCGTCTTTGATGCCGGCTTTTGCGCTGTGCATGAGGTGGTAGACCAGTTCGCCGATGACCGGCATGCCGCGCACCGCGCCGCGGCCCTTCTCCAGCAGGTGCTCATAGGCGGGCTGCAGCCGCAGCGCGGCCAGGCGGTCGGCGAACGCGCCGATGGTGGGTGCGTAGCTGCGGCCGTTGTCGTTGACGACGATCACCACCGGACGGCGGGCCGCGGCGATGTTGTTCAGCGCCTCCCAGCACATGCCGCCGGTCAGCGCGCCGTCGCCGACCACCGCCACCACGTGCCGGTTGCGGTGACCGGTCAGCTCGAACGCCTTGGCCAGCCCGTCGGCGTAAGACAGCGCCGCGCTGGCGTGGCTGGACTCGACCCAGTCGTGCTCGCTTTCCGCGCGGCTCGGATACCCCGACAGGCCACCCTTCTTGCGCAGCGTCTCGAAGTCGGCGCAGCGCCCGGTCAGCATCTTGTGCACGTACGCCTGGTGGCCGGTGTGAAGATGATCGGATCGTGCGGCGAGTCGAACACGCGGTGCAGCGCCAGCGTCAGCTCGACGACACCGAGATTGGGCCCCAGGTGTCCCCCGGTGGCGGCCACTTTGTGGATCAGAAACTGCCGAATCTCGTGCGCCAGATCCTTGAGCTCAGCTTGCGAGAGGGGCTGCAGATCAGCGGGCCCGCGGATCCGTTCAAGCATTTCGCCAGTGTACGCAGCCCCGCGCCCGTCCCGGCAAACCAAACGCGCCACCAGCGGCTCACCGACGTATCGTCGCGGGTATGCGCGCAGAGGAGATCGCCGAAGATTTCCCCGTCGTGAGCATCGACTCTGCTGCCCTCGACGCCGCCCGCCTGCTTGCCGAGCATCGCTTGCCCGGGATCGTCGTCACCGACCAGTCCGGCAAGCCGTACGCGGTGCTGCCAGCTTCTCAGGTCGTCCGCTTCATCGTGCCGCGGTATGTGCAAGACGACCCCTCGCTGGCCGGTGTGCTCAACGAATCGATGGCTGACCGGGCCGCGGAAAAGCTGGGCGGCAAGAAAGTCCGCGACGTGCTGCCGGAGCATCTGGTCGAGATTCCGGCAGCCGACGCCGACGACACCATCATCGAGGTGGCGACCCTGATGGCGCGGCTGCGCAGTCCGCTGATCGCAGTGGTCAAAGAGGGCACGCTGCTCGGGGTGATCACCGCGTCGCGCCTGCTGGCCGCGGCGCTGAAGCATTGATCCGGGCGGAGCGCCGATGAGCGCCGTCGCGGTCACCGTATTCGTGATCGCCTACGCCTTGATCGCCCACGACCGGCTCAACAAAACAGTGGTGGCATTGACGGGCGCCGCGATCGTGGTCACCTTGCCGGTGATCAGGTCCCACGACGTGTTCTACTCCCACGCCACCGGAATCGACTGGGACGTCCTGTTTTTGCTGCTCGGCATGATGATCATCGTCAGCGTGCTGCGCCAGACCGGTGTCTTCGAATACGTCGCGATCTGGGCGACCAAGCGCGCAAAAGGCTCCCCGCTGCGCATCATGGTCCTGCTGGTGCTGGTCACCACGTTCGGGTCGGCAACGCTGGACAACGTCACCACGGTGTTGTTGATCGCGCCGGTGACGTTGTTGGTCTGCGATCGGCTGGAGATCAACGCGGCGCCGTTTTTGATGGCCGAAGCATTCGCCTCCAACATCGGCGGCAACGCGACGTTGGTCGGTGACCCGCCCAACATCATCATCGCCAGCCGGGCAGGGTTGTCGTTCAACGATTTCCTGATCCACCTGACGCCGCTCGTCGTGGTCGTCACCGCCGTGTTCATCGCGCTGCTACCCCGGCTGTTCCCCGGTGCGTTCTCAGTCGACCCGGAGCGCGTCGCCGACGTCATGGCGCTGGAAGAACGCGAAGCCATCCGCGACCGGGGGCTGCTGGTCAAGTGCGGGGTGGTGATGACCCTGGTGTTCGCGGGATTCGTCGCGCACTCGGCGCTGCGCATGGACCCGTCGGTGGTGGCGCTGTTGGGCGCCGGCGTCCTGATCGTGATTTCCGGGCTGGAACGCTCGGATTACCTGTCCAGCGTCGAGTGGGACACGCTGCTGTTCTTCGCCGGGCTGTTCGTCATGGTCGGCGCTTTGGTCAAGACCGGTGTCGTGAATTCTTTGGCGCGATCGGCCATTACAGCGACCGGCGGCAATGCGCTGCTGACCACGATGCTGGTGCTGGCCGCGTCGCTGGTGTTCGGCGGCGTCATCAACAACGTTCCGTACGCCGCGACGATGGCACCCATCGTCGGCGAACTCGTGCCGTCAATGGTCGGCCACGTCAACCCGGACGTGTTGTGGTGGGCGCTTGCACTGGGCACCGGCTTCGGCGGCAACCTGACCGCGGTCGGGGCCAGCGCCAACGTCGTCATCATCGGAATCGCAAGGCGCGCAGACAGTCCCATTTCGTTTTGGGAGTTCACCCGCAAAGGCGCGGTGGTCACGGCGATGTCGCTCGGGCTGACCGCGCTCTACCTGTGGGTGCGCTACTTCGTCTTGGCCTAATTTCGACCGCGAGCGGGCGTGTTTGTACGCCGACACGCGGTAAACGCTGTACATCTGTGCCCGCTCGCGGCAAACGGCTAGCGGGTCAGCAGCGCTACGCACTCGACGTGATGAGTCAGCGGGAAGGCGTCGAACACCCGCAGCTTTTCGACGGTGTAGCCGCGCTGGCGGTAGAGGCCGATATCGCGGGCGAAGGATGCTGCCTCGCAACCGATGTGCACCAATCGCGGCACTCGCGCTGCGGCCAGCAGGTCGATGACGTCACGCCCGGCACCCGACCGCGGTGGATCTAGCACCGCCACGTCGGCCGCGACGGATTGCGTCGTCAGCGCGCGGCGCACCGAATCGGTGATCACCTGAACTTGAGGCAAGTCGGCCAGCGCGGCCCGGGCAGCCCGCGACGCCGCTCGAGCCGTGTCGACGCTCAGCACTCGCCCTGACGTCCCCACCGCCTCAGCCAGCACCGCGGCGAACAGGCCCGCGCCGCCGTACAGGTCCCAGGCGGTCGTCCCGGCGGCCGGTCGCGCCCAGTCGCGCACCATGGCGCTATAGACCTGCCCCGCGTCACGGTGGGCCTGCCAGAACGCCGTCACCGGAATCCGCCAGCTGCGCCCGCCCGCCCGCTGGACCGCCTGATAGTTGCCCTCGACCACCTCGGCGACGGTTTTGCGGCCCTGCTTCACGGTTTGCACCACATGCCGCTGTCCGTCGTCGTCGACGGCGATGTGCAGTTGCGCGTCCGGCGCCCACTCGGCCGACGCCAAACCATCGATCATCGCGGCGGGCAGTTGACCGCAATGCAAGTCGGTGACCAGCTCGTCGCTGTGGTAGCGGTGAAAGCCGGCCCGGCCGTCGGCGCCCACGTCGAGGCGCACTCGCGTTCGCCAGCCCGTCGGGCCCGCAGCGCCGAGCGGTTCGGCCTCGCCGTGCCAGCGGTAACCACCCAGGCGCGCAAGCTGATTGCTGACCACTTGCGCCTTGAGCGCCCGCCCCGCCTGCGGGTCAACGAACGCCAGATCGCAGCACCCGGCGCCGTCGACTCCGGCGATCGGGCACAACGACGCTATCCGATCGGGTGACGGCTCGATCACCTCGAGGGCCTCGGCGTGCCAATACGAGCCGCGGTCGGCGGTGACCCGCGCCCGCACCCGTTCACCCGGCAACGCGTAGCGCACGAACACCACCCGGCCCTCGTGGCGGGCCACGCAGCTGCCGCCGTTGGCGGGAACGTCAACCGTCAACGTCAGGTTGGGGGTCTCGGTCAACGCGCCCGTCAATCGAAGATGCCCCGTCGGGCGTCGCCGGGAGCGGCATGCGGCTGCAGCGCCTTAACCCGTTCCGACGAACTCAGTTACCAGGGAACCGAAGTCACCATCACCCCGGGCATGAACAGCAGCCGGCCTTTGAGCCGAAGCGCGCTCTGGTTGTGCAACAGCTGCTCCCACCAGTGGCCCACCACATACTCCGGGATGAACACCGTCACCACGGTGCGTGGCGACTCCTTGCTGACCCGTTTAACGTAATCCAACACCGGGCGGGTGACTTCTCGATACGGCGACGCGATCACCTTGAGCGGCACGCTGATATCGCTGTCTTCCCATTTGCGAACCAGCTCACGGGTTTCGGCGTCGTCGACGCTGACCGTGACGGCTTCCAGCACGTCGGGCCGGGTCGCCCGCGCATAGGCCAGTGCACGCAGCGTCGGCAGATGCAACTTCGACACCAGCACCACGGCGTGGTTGCGGCTCGGCAACACCACGTCGTTGTCGGCTGCGGCCTGTTCCTCCAGTTCCTGGCTGACGGTGTTGTAGTGCCGGCGGATCATCTTCATGATTAGGAACAGCGAGCCCATCGCGACGACCGCGATCCAGGCTCCGGCAAGGAACTTGGTGATCAGCACCACGAACAGCACGGTGCCGGTGGACAGGAACCCGATCGTGTTGACCACGCGGGAGCGCATCATCTTGCGCCGCAACGACGGATCGGTTTCGTTGCGCAGCAACCGGGTCCAGTGCCGGACCATGCCGATTTGGCTCAGGGTGAACGAAATGAACACCCCGACGATGTAGAGCTGGATGAGCGCGGTCACCTGCGCGCGGAACGCGATG